>JBDSTJ010000027.1:0-4878 GCA_039928335.1 Streptosporangiaceae bacterium
CACGACCTCGGCGGCGACATCATCCCGGCGATGGTCGGCCAGGGGAAGGCGCAGGTCTACGACTTCGCCCGCAACAAGGTCCCGGGCGCCACCGACCGCGACCGCGGCTCCTGGCGGGACGTGGGGACCGTCGATGCGTTCTACGAGGCGCACATGGACCTGATCTCGGTCCACCCCGTCTTCAACCTGTACAACCACGAGTGGCCGATCTACACCGGGCACGAGCCCTTGCCGCCCGCCAAGCTGGTCTTCGACAGCGGCAGGGCGATCGACTCGATGCTGTCCCCCGGCGTGATCATCGCAGGCGGCCGCGCGGAACGGTCCGTGCTGTCCCCGCGGGTCGTGCTCGAGGCCGGAGCCCAGGTCTCGGATTCGGTGCTGATGGACAGCGTCCGGATCGGCGCGGGTGCCATCGTCCGCAGGGCGATCATCGACAAGAACGTGGTCGTGCCGCCCGGTGCGCGGATCGGCGTCGATCCCGGCGACGACCGGTTCACCGTCACCCCCGAGGGCGTGACCGTGATCGGTAAGAACGAGATCATCGAGGCCTGATCCCGTGCCCTCCGGGACGGTGGCCGGACCTTCCTGCCGACACACTCAGCCGAGCCGTCGATGAGCCGAGCCGTCAGCGAGCCCTGCCGTCAACTGCTGCCCGTTAGCGGCCATCCGGGCGACATGCCTTGTATGTCGCTCATGAACCTTGTGACGATGTGACCTCGCTCATCGGAGGAGATCGTCACCTTGCGTCACCTGCTGCTCGACGCCGCCGCCCCGCCGAGCGGCTTCGAGCCGCCCTCCCCGCTGCTGGGGACGGTCGGTGCCGACCGGCGCAGATGCGGCCCCTACGCCGCGGCCGGGGCCCTCGCCGAGCTGCTGGTGCCGCTCGCGCCGTCCGGCCTGGTGGCCGCGCACGACATCGAGATCAGGGCGGTCGCCCCCGACCTGCACGGGCTCGTCCCGGCCCGCCGGCAGTCCATCGCGGCGGGGATCGCCCGGTCCGAGCGGATCCTGGTGCCCGCGCCCCAACGCACCCGGCGGATCGCCAACGGGTTCGCCGAGTTCGTCCGGGACGCCGTGACCGGGCCGCTCGTCCTGGTGGTGGAGCAGCTGGACGAGGCGGACCCCGCCGACCTCGAGCTCGTCGAGGTCCTCATGCGCCGGCTCGACCCCCAGCGGCTGACGATCGTGGCGTGTGCGACCCGGCCGGAGATCCAGCGGGCGCTCAGCCCCTACAGCCGGACCGCCCAGCACACCGGCGAGCCGCGGGAACCGCGCCGGGACCAGCCCACGGGGATCAGAGCCCGGCTCGGCCTGGACCTGGCCGGCACCCCGGCCTACCGCTTCGCGGTGGAGTGGGCGCTGGAGAACGGCTGCCACCACGCCGTCGCCGAGCTCGGGGCCCGCGGGCTGCTGCTCGCCGACCCGAGTGCCGAACCCGACGACTGGTGGACGCTCGTGCACCACACCGCGATCGCCCTGGGCGCGCTGGAGCGCGAGGAGGAGGCCGAACAGGTGCTCACCGAGGCCAGGCAGCGCACCACCGACCCGGTCAGGCACTCGACCATGGCCTACACCAGCGCGATGCTCAGGACCCGGCACCACGACCGGGCCCGGCGGAACCTCGGCGAGGCCCTGGCCCAGATCAACGTCGCCATCGCGCTCTGCGGCCTGCTGCCCGACCCGGTGAACCGGGCGCTCAAGCTCGGCTTCGACCTCAACGGCAAGGCGCTCATCGAGACCCGGCGCGGCAACCTGGGCGAGGCCCTGCGCCTGGTCCAGGCAGCTCTGGACCTGGCCGAGGCCGACCTGGACCCCGCCGCCCAGCCGGTGCACCGGCTGGTCCTCAGGGCCAATCGGGCCCAGCTGCTGGCCATGACCGGCGACCGGGAGGCGGCGCTGCGCGACCTCGACGCGGTGATCGCCGCCGACCCGCAGTATCCCGACTACTACGTGGACCGCGGCAATCTGCTGGCCAGGCTCGGCCGGGACGCCGAGGCGACGGCCGACTACGAGAGCGCGATGCGGGTCGACCTGCCCTTTCCCGAGCCGTACTTCAACCGGTCGCAGCTGCGGTTCCGCGACGGCGACCACGAGGGCGCGCTCGCCGACCTCGACTACGCGCTGGAGCTCGATCCGGAGTTCCTCGACGCGCTGGTCAACCGGTCCGGGCTGCTGGTGGCCCGGGGCGAGCACGACCGGGCCCGCGCGGACGTCGACACGGGACTGCGACTGTCCCCCGGCAACCCCTACCTGCTGTGCGCGCTGGGCCAGATCTCCGACGGCGAGGCCGCGATGCGTGCCTTCGACGCCGCGCTGGCACAGGCACCGGCCCTGGCCGTCGCCTGGGCCAACCGGGGCGTCGCGGCCTATGAGACCGGGGACCTGCCGGGTGCGATCTCCGATCTGAGCGAGGCCATCGCGCTGGGCGAGCAGCCGGAACTGCTGTTCAACCGGGCGATCGCGCTGCGGGATTCGGGGCGTGAGTCCGAGGCCCGCGCGGACCTGCTGCGCGCGCTGGAACTCCGGCCGGACGACAGCGACATCCGGCTGGCTCTGGTGGTGTAGTCCCGACACCTGATCACCGACGGGGATTGAGCCGCCGGGTCGGCACCGCACCGGCCGGATCCTCAGGCCACGGGTGCCGTGGATAGCGACCTCGCAGATCCGCCCGTACGGCCCGGTAACCGTTCTGCCAGAACGACGCGAGATCAGCCGTCACCGCGGCGGGACGTCCCGCGGGTGACAGCAGATGAACCACCAGCGGCGCCCGCCCGTCCACCAGGGCGGGTGCCGCCTGCCAGCCGAACAGCTCCTGGAGCTTCACCGCCAGCACCGGCTGATCCCCCGTGTAGTCGACCCGGATCTGCGAGCCGGACGGCACCGTGATCCGCTCCGGTACCAGCTCGTCGAGCCGGGCCGCCTGCGGCCACGGGAGCAGGCTCCGCAACGCCGCCACGACGTCGATCTTCCGGAAGTCACGGCCGGTCAGCCACTCCCCCGCCCGCTCCAGCAGCGCCTCGTCGTCCATCGCGGGCCAGGGCGGGCCGAGCACCCGGTGGCACAGCGCCAGCCGGTCCCGGAGCGACCGCGCGCCGTCGGTCCAGCGCAGCACCGCCAGCCCACTGCGGCGCAGCCCTTCCTGCAACGCCGCCTGCACGAGTTCCCGGGGCGGCGACTGCAGCGGGTGCGACGACAGTTCGATCGCCCCGAGCGACTCGACCCGCCGAGCCACGACGCCGTTTCCGTCCCAGCGGACCTCCTCCCGCACGGTCAGCAACGAGGCCGCCGCCTCTCGGGCGATGTCCTCGTCGATCTCCACGGCCTGCCGGATGCGCGCGTCGGCCCGGCCGGTGGGCCGGTCGGCGACGGCGATCGCGAGCCACGGGGCCAGAGCCAGCCCGGCGGAGGCGGCCGCACCCGTGCCGGAGGCCATCAGGTGCCCGCCGGTCGTCCTGCGCCTGGCGACCCGTTCGGGAAAGGCCAGGGACACCACGATCCCGGCGGCGAGGTCGTCGCGCATCGTCCCGCCCCGGGCTCCGCGCACCGCGTCGTACAGCCGCCGGGTCTCCTCCTTCCAGCGGTGGTCGCCGCGCATCGACCGCCACACGGCCACCAGGTCCTCGGCCGCTCCCCGGGGGAGCTGGTCGGACAGCAGGGCGACGATCTCGGCAGCGCGCCTGCCGCCGACCAGGTCCGCGCCGTCGAGCAGGGCCCGAGCCAGGCGGGGGTGCAGGCCGATCCGGGTCATCCGGCGGCCACGCGCGGTCGCCCGCCCCGCAGCGTCGACGGCTCCCACCGCTTGGAGCGTCGCCAGCGCGGCCTCCATCGCGGCGGCGGGCGGCTGGTCGAGCAGCGCCAGGTCCGTGGAACCCCAGCAGGCGGCCTGGAGCGCGAACGACGCCAGGTCCGCGAGCGCGATCTCCGGCTGCGGCCGCTCGGCCAGGCGCTCGGACTCCGGCCAGCAGCGGTAGACCCAGCCGGGCGCCTCGCGGCCGGCCCGTCCGGCCCGCTGGTCGGCCGCCGCGCGGGACGCCCGGACCGTGGTCAGCGAGCCGAGGCCGCGGGCGTGGTCGGTGCGCGGCTCCCGGGCCAGCCCGGAGTCGACGACGATCCGGACCCCGGGCACGGTCAGGCTCGACTCGGCCACCGACGTCGCCAGGACCACCCGCCGGGTCGCCGACGGCGTCAGTACGGCCTCCTGGACCTCCGGCGGGGCCTGGCCGTGGACCCGCAGGACCTCGCCGTCCAGCCCGTTCGCCACCCGGTTGATCTCGCCGACACCCGGCAGGAAGCACAGGACGTCGCCGTCGTGCTCGGCGAGCGCCCGGCGGACCGTGGCGGTGACATGATCGAGCAGGCCCGGATCGACCCGCATACCGTAGGAGGGGGCGGCGGGTCTCGGCGGCGGCGACCAGACGACCTCGACCGGGTGCAGGACGGCCTGGGCCGACACGACGGGAGCGCCGCCGAGCAGCACGGACCAGGGTGCCGCGTCGGTGGTCGCACTCGCGACGATGATCTGCAGGTCGGGCCGGAGGGTCGCCCGCACGTCCAGCAGGAAGGCGAGCGCGGTGTCGGCGTCCAGATGCCGTTCGTGACACTCATCCAGCAGGACGGCGTCGACGCCCCCGAGTTCGGGATCATGCTGCAGCCGCTGGAGCAGGACCCCGGTGGTGACGACGTCGACGCTGCTGCCGGGGCGGTGCTCGCCGCGCACGGTGAAGCCGATCCGGCGGCCGACCGGCTCCTCGATCAGCCAGGCCATCCGGCGTGCGGCGGCGCGGGCGGCGATCCGGCGCGGCTCGGCGACCAGGACCCGGCCGCGCGGGTAGGCGAGGCCGGGGATGAGCCCGGCCAGGGCCAGCGGGACCAGGGTCG
>JBDSTJ010000028.1:0-6301 GCA_039928335.1 Streptosporangiaceae bacterium
CCGTTGGCGGTGGTCCAGGACAAGAAGCTGCAGACGTTCAAGGGTGCCGGGGCTTCTACGGTCGGCACGGTCACCGACGCGATGGCCGGCCTGTCCTACCCGCAGTTCGCCGCGCCGTGGAAGCTGCCGACCAAGCAGAACAAGCTGGCCCAGTCCGGCTGGTCCGGTCAGCAGATCATGGTGACCGAGCGTGCGGGCACCCAGCTCTGGTACGGCACGATCCTGTCGGCGCAGGTCAGCCCGGTGGAGCTGGCCCTGCTCAGGGGCAGCGACCTCAAGCAGACCACGATCGGCGTCGCGACCAGCCTGGAGAACCGGCTGTATGCCTTCAAGCACACCAGCAAGCCGATCGCCTCGCAGGCGCTGACGATCGACGGCCACAAGGGCTGGCTGGTCGGGAGCTACCTCACCTACGAGCGGGCCGGCATCAGGGCCGGCGGTGAGGTCATCGTGACCGCGGTGGTCAACACCGGCCGTGACGTGCCGTCGGTCCTGTTCGCCTCGGTGCCGAACACCGCCAAGACCATGTGGCCGATCTTCAACACGCTCATCTCCCAGCTCAAGGTCCTCCCCAAGAGCTGACGCGGCGGTGATTCGGGCACCTCGACAGTACAGAACGGCGTTCCAGTAAGCTCCCGCTTACCCCACCTGGGGTCGACAGCGAGGAGCGGGCCGTGGCGATGGGTATCACTGAGGAGCACGAGGCTCTGGCGGCATCGGTGCGCGGCCTGGCCGACCGTCACCTCGCGCCCCAGATTGTCCGAGATGCCGTGAACGCGCCCTCCGCTGCCCGGCCCTCGTTCTGGGCTCCGCTGGCCGCACAGGGCCTTCTGGGACTGCATCTGGCCGAGGAGCACGGCGGTCAGGGCTACTCCCTGGTGGAACTGGCCGTGGCGGTCGAGGAACTGGGCCGGACGATCGCCCCCGGCCCGTACACCCCGACCGTCCTGGCCTCGGCCGTCATCGCGGGTTCCAGCGCCGCCAAGGAGCTCCTGCCGGGGCTGGCCGACGGGAGCCGGACGGCCGCCGTGGCCCTGTCCGGCTCGCTGGAGCGGCACGGTCCCACGGTGACCGGCACCCTCCAGGTGGTGCTGGGTGCGGCCGAGGCCGACCTGATCATCGCCCCGGCCACCGACGGCTGGGTGATCCTCGACGCCCACTCCGTACTGATCACCCCGCAGGAGGCCCTCGACCCGACCCGGACGATCGCTTCGGTCTCGGTCGCGAACGTGACCGCGTCGGTCGTCACCGGCCTCGGTGACCCGCTCGCCCTCGCCGCGGTGATCCTCGGCGCGGAGGCCTGCGGGGTGGCCGGCCGTGCCCTGGACGACGCGGTCGCCTATGCCGGGATTCGCGAGCAGTTCGGCCGGCCGATCGGCCAGTTCCAGGGCATCAAGCACAAGCTGTCGTGGATGCTCGTCGCGCTGGAGCGGGCCCGCGCCGCGGTCTGGGACGCCGCCCGCTCCCTCGACCCCTATGCGGTCGCCGCGGCGGCGGTCCTGGCCGCGGACGCGGCCGTGCGGTGCGCCGAGGACAACATCCAGACCCACGGCGGCATCGGGTACACCTACGAGCACGACGCCCACCTGATCTATCGCCGGGCCCTCACCCTGCGCGCGCTGCTGCAGCGTGGCGAGGAACCCCTGGCGGCGCTGGCCCTGGCGGGCGTACGCCCCGAGGTGACCCTGGAACTCCCCGCCGAGGCCGCCGCCCTGCAGGCCGCGATCCGTACCGACCTCGAAGTCCTCGCCGGGCAGGACATCCTCACCCAGCGGGCCTCGATGCAGGCCGGCGGCTGGGTCACGCCGCACCTGCCCAGCCCGTGGGGCCGCGATGCGGGCCCGCTGGAGCAGGTCGTCATCCAGCAGGAACTGAAGCGTGCGGGGATCCGGCCGGTACCGCTGATGATCGGCGCCTGGGTGGTGCCGTCACTCGTCCAGTACGGCACGCCCGAGCAGCGGGAACGTTTCCTGCCCGCGACCCTGCGCGGCGAGATCATCTGGTGTCAGCTGTTCAGTGAGCCCGGCGCGGGCTCCGACCTCGCCGGGCTCAGCACCAGGGCGGAGCGGGTCGAGGGCGGCTGGGAGATCACCGGGCAGAAGATCTGGACGTCCCTCGCCCGTGAGGCCCAGTGGGGCATCTGCATCGCCCGCACCGCGCCGGAGGCACCCAAGCACGCGGGCATCACCTACTTCCTCGTCGACATGGCCGCGCCCGGCATCGAGGTCCGCCCGCTCCGCGAATGCACCGGCGACGCCGTCTTCAACGAGGTCTTCCTGGATTCCGTGTTCGTCCCCGACGACCTCGTCGTCGGCCCGGTGAACTCCGGCTGGCAGGTCGCCCGCAACACCCTCGCGAACGAGCGCGTCGGCCTGACCTCCTCGTTCCAGCTGGGCGGTGACATCCCCAAACTGGTCACCCTGATCACCGAGCTGTCCCTGTCCGGCGACCCGGTCGTCCGGGCCGGTCTGGGCCGGCTCGCCGCCGAGGAGCACGCCTTCCGCCTGCTGGGCCTGCGCGCCACCCTCAAGCAGCTGTCCGGCACCGACCCCGGCGCGACCGCCAACGTCCGCAAACTCATCGCGATGGAACACGGTCAGGACGTCACCGAGTTCGGCTTCGGGCTGCTGGGCCCCCAGGGGGTCCTCACCGGCGGCTGGAAGTCCGATCTCCGGCTCAGGTGGACCCGCTACCTGCTGGCCTCCCGCGCGATGACCATCGGCGGCGGCACCACCGAGGTCAACCTCAACGTCATCGGCGAACGCATCCTGGGCCTGCCCCGCTAGCAGTTCGCCCCCGACCGGTCAGCTCTGCGCAGCAAAGGACTACTTGAAGTTCGAGTAGATGACGCCGAGGCCGGCGCCGCCGAGGCCGATGCCGCTGAGACCGAAGACGAAGGTGCGGTCCTGCTTGTCGGCCACGTCGTACATGTCCATGCCGAGCGAGGAGATCAGGGCGATCGCGGGGACCTGGTCGCGGATCTCCTTGGGGAGCTGCAGGACGAGGAGGCCGGCCGTGCCCTTGACGGTGTAGGTAATGAGCTTGGTCTTCTTGTCGACGACGTGCTTCACGCCGGGGAAGACTTTGACCTTGCGGGTGATCGCGCGGGGGTCGGCCTGCTGCCGGAGCTCGGTCAGCTGCTGCGTGGTCAGGGTCTCGATCGTGGGCTTGGCCCTGCCGACGCTGGTGGCCCGCCGCTTGCCCTTGACGACCACGTGGGTGACGGAGACCTTCTTCCACTTCTGGTTGGGGCCCATCATGTAGCGGGTCGTCAGGGTGTCCGACCTGAAAGCGGGGCGCATCCAGAACTTCGTGTGCGACTGGATCTGCTCAGTGCCGGTGATCTGGAAGGAGACGAGGCCGATCTGGCGTTCGAAGTAGTTCGGCAACGCGGGCACGCTCTCGGCGGGCTTCACCGGGGGCTTGGGCGGCTGCTTGCCGGGCCGGGGAAGGCCGGGCACCGTGATCGGCGGCTTCGGCGGGGGGGCGGCGGCGATCAGCTTCGGAGCGCCGGGATAGTCCTCGCGGTCGGGGCTGATCTGCACGGTCGTCGCGTCGCCGCCGTCGAAAGCACCGGTGATCTTGCCTGTCGCCAGCAGGGCCGCGGGAATGACCGCCACGGCAATGATCGTGACCAGGCCGACGGTGCGGTCGGAACGACGATCCACTGCGCGCCTCCAGAGGGGTTTGAAGGATGATTCAACACCAAATGACTCACAAGTAACAACGCGGACGGCGCTTGGCCTGATCAGGTCAGGCGCGGCCGGGATTCACGAAGAGCACGCAGTTGACGTAACGAGGCCCCGGACGGAGCACCCTGCTGGGAAAACTCCGGTTCAGATGAGCGGAGTTCGTCCGTTGATGCGCGGCGAGGTCGAATCCGGTCAGCGGAATCCACCGATTCTGCGGTGCCACTCGAGCCTGGTAACCCCAGGAGTTCATCAGATCGAGGACGGGTTCCAGCGGCTGGTGCCGCACTTCGAGTTCCAGCAGCACAACCGGGAGGTCCCGGCGGATCGTCTTCTCGGCGCCGCGCAGCGCGGCGAGTTCGTGTCCCTCGATGTCCATCTTGACGAACCGCACGTCGTCGAGGTTCAGCGAGTCGATCATGATCTCGGGGACCTGAGCGCCGGTGCCCGCCGAACGGGCCACCGAGGAGACTCCGATGATCGCGCCGCCGGGGGGCGACCACAGGGTGGTCTCGCCGTCCCGATCCGAGGCGGCCGCATGGACCACGGTGGCGGTGGGGAACGTACGCCCGAGCAGCCGCGCCAGCTCCGAGTCGGCCTCGATCGTGACCACCCGGGCCGAGCGGCCCAGCAGGCGTTGGGTCCAGGGCCCGAACCAGCCGCCGACGTCGACCGCCGTGCCGCCCTGCGGGACATAGGAGGCGAGCAGGCCCAGTTCCGGCTCGATCCGCGGGTAGACATGGCGGACGAGCGCCCCGACCAGGGGCTTGGGTGTCAGCGAGGCGATCAGCTGAGCGGCGCGCGGGCTCATCCCGTGACCGTACCCCGCATCCCCGCAGTCAGGGCAAACTAGGACGACCTTCTGTTCTGGAGTCTCCATGCCGGTTACGCCGCCCGACCCCAAGGGGCATCTGGACGCCCTCGACGGGCTGCGGGCCGTGGCGATCCTGCTGGTCGTCTCCACCCATGTGGCCGTTCTCACCGGGATGGGGGGCCTGGACGGCATCGGCTGGCGGATGACGCTCAACGGCGGCGTCGGCGTACCGATCTTCTTCATCCTGTCGGGAGCCCTGCTCTACCGGCCCTGGGCGCGGTCGGTGATCACCGGCCGGTCCGCCAGGCCCTCGGTGCGCACCTACTTCTGGCATCGGGGCCTACGGGTCCTGCCCGCCTACTGGGTGATGCTCCCGGTCGGGCTCCTGGTTTTCAACGCGGGGAAAGTGCCGCAGGGGCGATGGCCCAGCACCTGGCTCGAGTTCCTCACCCTGATGCAGTCGGTCGACCCTCGCCCCTGGTGGACGGGCGCCGGTCCCCGGGCGCTGGGGCCGATCTGGAGCCTGTCGGTCGAGGCCTCCTTCTATCTGGTGCTCCCGCTGCTGGCGGGGCTGCTCGACCGGTACGCGCGCCGCGGAGCCGACCGCGACGCCAGATTTCGGCGGCTTCTGTCCGGCATCGGGCTGCTCGGCCTGTCGTCGCTTTCGAGCACGATCGCGGTGCGCTACAGCGAGAACATCGACGTGCTCTCCTACAACGAGCACTTGCTCACCCGGTCGTTCCTCTATTTCGCGCTCGGGATGGGGCTCGTCGTGGTCGCCGAGGCGGCGAAGGCAGACCCCCGGGGAGCCCCCGCGCGCTGGGCCAGGACGATCGGGGCCTCGCCCGGCCTCGGCTGGGTGCTCGCGATCTGCGGGCTGGCACTCGTGGCGACGCCGCTGGCGACCCCGGCGTTCCCGGGGCAACCGCAGACGGCGAACCAGTATCTGGTGAACATCCTGCTGTTCCCGCTGATCGCGGTGGCGCTGGTGTCCCCGGCGCTGTTGCGGCCCGAGCAGCCGCTGACCCTCGCGGTCCTAGCGAACCCCGTCATGCGCCGCCTGGGCGTGGTCTCCTACGGGATGTTCCTCTGGCACATGATCGTCATTGAGGCCTGGTACTCGGTCACCGACCGTGCGCTGTTCCAGCAGGACTTCTGGCTGGTCCTGGTCGTGGCCCTGGTGGGGGCCGTCACCCTCGCCGAGCTCAACCACCGGCTGATCGAGCTGCCCTCGGCTCGGTTTCGGGGCCGGGTGGCCGAGAAGCAGCCCGATCGCCACCAGCATCAGGCCCTGGGGCAGTAGGTCCGTCAAAAGCGAGTGCCCGAGCCAGGTTCCCAGAGCCAGCGCCCCGGCGGACGAGCAGGCGAAGGCGGCGGCGGCCCAGCCGGGCAGCTTCCTGGCCAGCCGGGCGCAGCAGGGGACGATCACGAGTCCGGCGAATCCGCCCACCCAGAAGCCCAGCAGCGGGGCGAGCCACCGGAGCCGGTGGAGCCGGGCGGGACGGGTCGCGGGGCGGGTCGCGGGACGGGCTGCGGGCGAGCCGGGGGCACGACCGGGGACGGCCGCCGCGAGCAGGATCAGCAGCACGAGCCCAAGACCCGCCAGCAGCACGAACCGGTAGGTCCCGTCGGGCCGGTAGGTCAGGCGCACCGACCCCGAACTGCCGGCCGGAAGCTCCCAGGCCTGTTTCCAGCCGTCGATCGTCACGGCGTGCAGCGCAGTCCCGTGGAGCGTGGCCGTCCAACCCGCGTTGCGGTTCTCGTTGACGATCAGGTAGGACGTGCGGGCAACCGAGAC
>JBDSTJ010000029.1:0-14778 GCA_039928335.1 Streptosporangiaceae bacterium
TCGATGCCTGGCGGGCCTGGACCAGCGAGCCCCTCGCCCGGGACGCCGTCGTCGCGCTGGCCGGCCTGCTGCCCCGGGCGAGTGTGCCGTTCTGCCTGCTCAAGCCGGGTGAGCGGCGCAGGTTCGACCTCGCCCTCGCGATGATCGGCAAACCGTCCGTGCTGGTGATCGACGAGCCTACGGCGGGGCTGGACCCCGACTGCGCCCGCGAGGTCTGGCGGCTGATCCACTCGCTCAGCATCACCGTGGTCGTCGCCACCCGCAGCCCCTACGAGGCCGGCAACGCCGACCGGGTCCTCACCCTCGACGCCGGCCGGATCGTGTCCGACCGCGGATCCGTCTCGCACGCCGCCTGAGTGAACACCGCATAGTCTGATGTCTCCCCGGATCAGGCAGGTGACCGTGCAGCCCCGTCTCCCGCGCGAGACCGTGATCGTGACCTTCGTGGTCGCGCTCTCGACGGTGGCCACCCTGGCCCTGTTCATCCCCGGGATCTTCGCGGCGGCCACGGACTCGGCCTGGAAGTTCGTCGTCGGGACCATGGGGTCGCTGCTCATCGTCGCCTTCCAGGGCCGGGTGCTGTGGGAGTCCGCGCACCGCCAGATCAACGCCCGCAGCCGGGTCTTCCTGGCCGTCGTCGTGGTGGTCGCCTTCCTGCTGCCACTGCTGGAGAACCCGTGGAACTCCGGGATGGCCGCCGTGGCCGGGATGTCGGCGGTGTCGCTCCGCGAGCAGTACTCGGCCCCGCTGGTGGTCCTCGCCGGGCTCGCCGCCACCGGGATGAGCCTGTTCACCGGCTGGGACCGGTTCCAGTCGATCCTGCTCGGACTGGGCTTCCCGATGTACGCGCTGTCGGCCTACGCCACGGTCTGGCTCTGCCTGGCCGTCAAGGAACTGCGTGACGCCCGCGCCGAGCTCGCCAGCCAGGCCGTCGGCCAGGAACGCCTGCGGTTCGCCCGGGACCTGCACGACGTGCTCGGCCACAGCCTCCAGGCCGTCGCGCTCCGCGCCGAACTGGCCGAACGCCTCCTGGTCAAGGACCCTGACCGGGTCGCCAGCGAACTGACAGAGATCCAGAACATTGCCCGGGGCGCCGTCCAGGAGGTACGGGACGTCGTGCGTGGCTACCGGGTGACGTCGTTGCGCACCGAGCTGGACGGCGCCACGGCCGTCCTGCGGGCGGCCGGGATCAGCTGCGACGCGCCCGTCCTGCCACCGGGGCTGCCCCAGCACGTGCACGAAACCCTCGGCTGGGTGGCCAGGGAGGCCGTCACGAACGTGCTGCGGCACAGCCAGGCGCAGTGGTGCGAGGTCACGGTGCGGCTTGAGGCGGGCCGGGCCTGGCTGGAGATCGTCAACGACGGGGCCGGCCGGCCCGGCGCGGCCGGCGGCAGCGGCCTGACCGGGCTCGGCGAACGCCTGGACGCCGTCGGGGGGGAGTTCCGGGCCGGACCCGGGCAGGACGGTACCTTCCAGATCGTGGCGGCCGTGCCGCTGCTGACCGAAGGAGCCCGATGATCAGAGTGCTGCTCGCCGACGACCACCACATGGTCAGGGAGGCCCTGGCGATGCTGCTGGGGACCGAGGACGGCATCGAGGTGATCGCCGACGTGGGCCGGGGCGACGAGGCCGTCACCCAGGCCGTGAAGCTCCGCCCCGACGTGGCCGTGCTCGACATCGACATGCCGGGCCTGGACGGTCTGTCCGCCGCCGAGCGGCTGTTCCGCGAGCTGCCCGGCTGCAAGGTCGTGATCGTCACCGGCCACGGCCGCCCCGGCAACCTGCGCCGTGCCATGGCCGCCGGGGTGCGCGGCTTCCTCGGCAAGGACACCCCCGGCTCCCGGCTCGCCCAGGTGATCAAGCAGGTGCATGACGGGGCCCGCTACATCGACCCCCAGCTCGCCGCGGATGCCCTCGCCGCGGAGGAGTGCCCGCTGACCCCCCGCGAGCTCGACGCGCTGCGGGCCGCCGCCGACGGTTCCCCGGTCTCCCGTATCGCCCGGAGCCTGGGCCTGTCGGAGGGCACCGTCCGCAACTACCTGTCGGCGGCCGTCACCAAGCTCGGCACCGACAACCGGCACGCCGCCGTCCAGGCCGCCCGCGACTTCGGCTGGCTCTAGGGCGTCTCGCACCGCCCCTGAGCGGGGCAATTCCGGGAGGTATGTGAGGATGTCGGCCATGACGACGGAGCGTTTTGAGGTCAGCCGGGAGATCCCGGTACCGCGGGAAACGCTGTTCACGCTGCTGCGGGACCCGGCGGGGCACGTCGCGATCGACAGTTCCGGAATGCTCCAGTCGGCCGAGGGAGACCCGGTGGGGCAGGTCGGCGACCAGTTCGTCGTGCACATGGACCGGGAGTCGCTCAACGACTACCCGATGGGCACCTACGACGTGACCATCATCATCACCGCCTACGAGCCGGACGCCCTCATCGAGTGGACGGTCCGCGGCCGGATCCGCCCGCAGCTCAAGCACCTCTACGGCTACCGTCTTGAGCCCACCGAGACCGGCACCCTGGTCACCTCGTACTACGACTGGAGCGGGATCGACGAGGCCTACCGCGACAAGGGCGTCTTCCCGGTGATCCCCGAAGCCGCCCTTCGCGCCACCCTCGGCATCCTCGCCCGCACCGTCACCCCCTGACGGGCCGTCTGCGGCGCAGGATGCCGGTCATGCGTGCTCGTGCCCTCTGCCCCGGTGGTGGGCCGGGGGCAGGTGGAGGGTGAGGAGAACCGCGGTGAAGGCGGCCCAGGCGGCGGTGAGCGCCAGCGGCTGGGAGTGGTCCTGGAGCAGGTGGTAGGCGGTGAAGTAGGCGACGAGGCTGATGCTGTTGCGGGCGAAGTGGCGGCTGAACCCGGCGAGCTGGTCGCGGCTTTCGAGGACGACGAGGACGCCCGAGTAGGGGAACGTGACGATCAGGCCCTTGAGGAGACCGCCGAGGGCGACGATGAGCAGCGCGGCGCTGAAGACCGTCCCGAGCTTGACGGCCGCCAGGAGCGTTGAGGGCGGCGGCTGTGCACGTGCGTCCCGGTGGGGTGGGGGGAGCCGCAGGGTCACGCAGGCCCAGAGCACGGTCACGGCGCCGAGCACGGGCCAGAACGGGACGGGCCCCCACCGCGCGGTGAGCAGGCCAAGGGCGAGGTATACGGCGATCCCGGCCAGATCGGCCACGACGATGTGCCGCCCCAGCCGGTGGTGGACCACGGTGACCACGGAGAAGAAGGCGTTCAGCGCGACGAGGCCCAGGAGCTGCCCGCCGTCGACGGCGACGGGCGTCGCGAGGAGCACCACCGTGATCGGTAGCGGCAGGCCGTAGACCAGGGCACGCCACCGCAACGACCGGATCATGCTGACGGCCCAGACGACCAGGGTGACCGCCAGGCTGGCGAGCAGGGTCATCCGGTGTGGCCCGCCGCCGCCCAGCACTGCTCGAAGACGTCCCCGAGCCGGTCGACGTCGTGCCGGTTGACGATGAAGACGTTGCCGGAGATCTCTGCGTGCGCGTTCATCCGGCCCTGCCAGGCGCTGGACCGGTCGAGCACCGCGAAGTTGGTGTGGGCGGCGGAGTGCAGGGAGTGCCGCTGGACCACCGCCACCTGGACGCCGGCCCGGCGTTGCCCGTCGACCAGGTCGGTCAGCTCGGTGGTGAGACTGTCGTACACGAACACGCGCCTGATCCGTACGCCCCGGCCGATCGCGGCCTCGTTGGCCTGCCAGTACCGGTGGGCCAGTTCGGTGCGCCACCAGAGCGGGTCACCCACGGTGTTCGTGATGGCGTCGAGGGTGTTCCGGCAGTTCTCGACCCCCGACATGAGATGTTCGTAGTCGTGCTGCGAACGGGTGATCCGGCCCCGGGTCATGTCCTCGAGCTCCTCGGTCACCTGGCGGAGCAGGCGGTGCGCCTCCGCCTCCAGCGTCCCCTCCTGATACCGCTGGACGATCTGCGCGGTGGCGTGCGAGGTCCGTTCGACCAGGCCGGGCAGCCACGGCGCGACCTCGACCATGTGGCGCAGCCGGTAGCGGCGTTCCGCTCGGGCCGAACCGTCGAGCACCAGCGACAGGGTCACCCCCATCAGACCGGCCAGCAGCGACTCCACCCCGCTCGCCGCCCCGGTCACGTCCAGCGCGATGCCGAGCCCCACCGAAAGCGCGATCCCGACCAACGCGATCGGATCACTGAAACGGATCAGATGCACAGGCGCTCCAGGACTCTGTGGAAGTGCTGCCACCGCTCAGACGCCCACCCCGACACGCCCGGTTCCCCACCAGGCGGGATTTCGGGTCGAGTTCAGGGTGAGGCATTCAGAGTTGCGGTGAGGCGGGCGAGTTCCGCGCACGCCTTGTCGTTCACCATGCTGCGGTGGGAGTTCCTTCGCCACTGGATGCGCATCGGGACCGCTCCGGTCTCCGAGTCGATCATTGCGTGAACTGTGCTCCGCCGTTTCGGATCGTCAGCCGGTCGGGGGAGTGAAGGTGCAGGGCAGACGCTTGTAGCCGTTGACGAATCCGGACATGAGCCGGTCGGGCTCGCCCGCGGCCGCGATGTCGGGGAGCCGGGTGAACAGCTCGCGGAACATGACGGTCATCTCGCGGCGGGCCAGGTTGGCGCCGAGACAGAAGTGCGGGCCCGGCCCGCCGAAGCCGAGGTGCGGGTTCGGGCTGCGGGTGATGTCGAAGACGTCGGGATCGGTGAACACGGTCTCGTCGCGGTTGGCCGAGCAGTAGAACAACTGGACCCGGTCTCCGGCCTTGAACTGCCGGCCGTTGAGCACATGGTCGCGGGTGAGGTTGCGGCGCATGAAGATGACCGGGGAGCTGTAGCGGACGATCTCCTCGACGGCGCCGCCGATCCGGCCGTCGAAGTCCTCCAGCAGCAGGGCCCGCTGCTCGGGGTGGTCGGTGAACAGCTTGAGGCCGTGCGCGATCGCCGTCCTGGTCGTCTCGTTCCCGGCGACGACGAGCAACAGGAAGAAGGTCGCGAACTCGCGCGGGGTGAGCTGCTCTCCGTCGAGGTTGGAGTTCACGAGCGCGGACGTGAGGTCATCGCCGGGGCGGCCGCGCCGTTCGCGGCCGATCTTCGCGGCGAGGCGGTGCAGCCGCCATCCCGCCGACCCGATCGTGGCGAGCATGCGGATGGCGGACACTCGGCCGACCTTGGCGCGGTCGCCCTCGTAGCGGACCTGGCCGCCGACGTACTCGGGGTCGGTGTAACCGACGATGATGTTGGTGAGCCGGACGACCCGCGGGTAGTGCTGGGCCGGGATGCCGAGCATGTCGCAGATCACCTCGATCGGCAGCCGGACGGCGACCTGGGAGACGAAGTCCCCGGGGCCCTGCTCGATGAGCTCGTCGACGATCCGCCGGGCGCGTCGGGAGACGTCCTCGTCGGCCTTGGCCAGGATCCGCGGCGAGAACGCCCGCGACACGATCCGCCGGATCTTGGCATGTCGCGGGTCGTCCATGTCGATCATCGAGCTGAAGTACTTGTTCAGCCATTCCGGCATGTCGGACGGGGCGGTGGCGCTGGGCTCGCTGCTGAAGATCTCCGGGTGCCGGCTGGCCTCGGTGATGTCGGCGTGCCGGACCAGTGCGTACGAGCCGGGGCTCGCCGGCATGAACGGCATCTTCGGCAGCTGGATCAAGGCCGGTTCGTCGCGTTGCCGAAGCTCTCGGAACGCCGCCGCCCGCTCCTGCAGCGGACGCTCCCAGAACCGCAGATCGGCCAGATCGATGTTCGCCGCCTGCACAGGCCCTTGCGTGACCATGGCCGCCCCCAATGTGATGTCAGGTGTCACCAGAAATACTGGTGTTAACCATCACCAGAATTTGGACGGATGTCAAGACCTTGCGGCACAATCGGATCCGTGAAGCAGCCCATCGTCCGGCCCTACCGGGGTGTCCCCGCCGAGGAGCGCCGCGTGCTGCGCCGCCGCGCTTTGCTGGACGCCAGCCTCGACCTGCTCGGCACCGAGGGCTGGGCGAACGCCACCGTCCGTGGTGTCAGCACCCGCGCCGGTCTCAACGACCGGTACTTCTATGAGAGCTTCCCCGACCTCGACGCACTACTCCTGGCCGTCGTCGACGAGCAGGCGGGGCTCGGCACCGAGGTGATCCTCGCCGCCGCGGCGGCCGCCCCGCGCCAACTGCGTCCGCGCAGCCGCGCCGTCGTCACCGCGATCCTCGACTTCCTCGCCGAGGATCCGCGCCGCGCCCGCATCCTGTCCCACGAGTTCCCGTCGAACGTGCTGCTCCAGGACCGCAAACGGGCCATCCTCGGCTCGCTGACGGCGATCTTCACCACCCAGCTCTACGACGTCCTGGACGGCGTCCCACTCTCCGCCGAGGACGTCCACCTCACCGCGCTCACGGTCAACGCCGGTCTCTGGGAGGTCGTCACGCTCTGGCTCCGCGGCGATCTCGCCACCACCCGCGCGCACCTCATCGACTACACCGTCGCGTTCCTGTCCCTCACGACGGCTCTTCCCGACGTCCTCGAGGAGCATCTGGACTGACCCTCGCCGACCGGGGTGGGCGTTGACGTGGCGGCGGCCTGCCGCGACCACGTGCGGTACTCCAACGGCAACGGGGCCACTCCCGACCCGTCCGCGTGGGCCCGGCGGCGCACCGCCCGATACGGCTCTGAGCCTCCGAAGCCGGGCGGTGTGCGGGCGCGGCCCACCTCTGTCAGTTCGTCACCGCCAGGGCGAGGGGGAGGACGGCGGTCGCGCCGGCCTGGCGGAGCAGGCGGGAGCCCACGGTCATGGTCCAGCCCGAGTCGATGCGGTCGTCGACCAGCAGGACCGGGCCGGCGGGGACGTCGAAATCGACCGACAGCGAGTGGGTGACTGTGCGGAGGCGCTGGGCACTGTTGTGCTGCGGGGCGCTGACCAGGCCGCGGGAGGAGATCTCGCCGAGCAGGGGGAGCCGGCCGATCTCGGAGATACGGCGGCCCAGGCTGCCGACGAGCAGCGGCCTGGACCGGGACGCGATCGTCACGATGCCGACCGGGCGTTCGTCCCAGCCCCAGGTGGCCAGAACCTGGACGACGCCTTCGAACACCTCGTCGGGGACCACCTGGTCGGGTTCGGCCAGGAGTTTTCGCAGCCGGTTGCCCCAACCGATGTCGGTGAGCCGGCCCAGGGCCCGGCCCGGCTCGGCCATCGCCGCCGCCGGGATCCGGCCGGACAGGCCGAGGTCGTCCTTGAGGCCCGTCGGCCACATCCGCCGGGGTGTGACCTCGACCCCGGGCCGGCGCAGGCGTTCCCGGGCCTGTTCGGAGGCCTGCGCGGACACCTCCGCCGACCAGGGCTCGCCGGTGCAGTTGTCGCAGCGGCCACACGGGGTGGCCGCGTCGTCGTCCAGGCAGTGCCGCAGGTACTCCATCCGGCACCGGGTGGTCGTCTGGTAGTCGAGCATGGTCTGCTGCTCACCGTCCCTGGCCTCCTTGACCCGGGCGTAGCGCTCCGCGTCGTAGACCCAGGGCCGGCCGGTGGAGATCCACCCGCCCTTGACCCGTCGGACCGCCCCGTCCACGTCGAGGACCTTGAGCATCATCTCCAGCCGACCCCGGGACAGGTCCACGATCGGCTCGAGCGCCCCGGTCGACAGCGGCCGGTCGCCGAGCGCGGCCAGGGTCGTCCGGACGACCTGCTCGGGCGGGAAGGCCAGCGAGGCGAAGTACGCCCAGATGTCGCGGTCCTCGGCGCCCGGCATCAGGATCACCTCGGCCCGCTCCACGCCACGGCCGGCCCGGCCGATCTGCTGGTAGTAGGCGACGGGGGACTGCGGGGCCCCCACGTGCACGATGAAGCCCAGGTCGGGTTTGTCGAACCCCATCCCCAGGGCGCTCGTGGCGACCAGCGCCTTGAGCTTGTTGTCGAGCAGGTCCTGCTCGGCCTGCAACCGTTCGGCCTGCTCGGTCTGCCCCGAGTAGGCCGCCACGGGGTAGCCGCGGTCGCGCAGCAGCCCCGCGACCTCGTGCGCGGCCGCGACCGTCAGGGTGTAGATGATCCCCGACCCCGGGAAGGAGTCGAGGTGCTCGGCCAGCCACGCCAGCCGCTGCTCGGCCACCGGCAGCCGGACGACCGCGAGCCGCAGTGAGTCCCGTTCGAGCGTGCCGCGCAGCACCAGCGTGTCGGTGCCCAACTGCTCAGCCACGTCCGCGGTCACCCGCGCGTTGGCGGTGGCGGTCGTCGCCAGGACCGGAACCCCCGCGGGGAGCTCCTCGAACAGGGTCCGGAGCCGCCGGTAGTCCGGCCGGAAGTCGTGCCCCCAGTCGGAGATGCAGTGCGCCTCGTCGACCACGACCAGCCCGGCGTCGGCCGCCAGCCGGGGCAGCACCTGGTCGCGGAAGTCGGGGTTGTTGAGCCGTTCCGGGCTTACCAGCAGCACGTCGACCTCGCCGGCCGCGACGTCGGCATAGACCTGCACCCAGTCGTCCACGTTGGCCGAATTGATCGTACGGGCGTGGATACCGGCGCGGTCGGCCGCGTCGATCTGGTTGCGCATCAACGCCAGCAACGGCGAGACGATCACCGTCGGCCCGGCCCCCCGGGCCCGCAGCAGCGCGGTCGCGACGAAGTAGACGGCCGACTTGCCCCAGCCGGTCCGCTGCACCACCAGGGCCCGCCGCCGGTCCACGACCAGCGCCTGGATCGCGGTCCACTGGTCGTCCCGCAGCCTCGCGTGCTCCCCGGCCAGCGCCCGCAGGCACTTCTCCGCCTCTTCCCTGAGCTCCATGCCCCATTGGTATCAGCAGCCACTGAACAGCACTGACATGCACCTGCGTTCTGTCGGTCCGCGGTGATAGGACAGTGCCCGACAGTCAAAGAAGGGGACGCCGATGTCCACGTACGAGCATGTGACCGAGTTCGCGGGTCTCCAGGTCACCGATTTCACCAGCGCCACCCAGGCGGGGAGCCTGCCCGCCGCGGGGTCCACGGCCTGGCGGGTGTGGGTCGACGACTTCGTGGAGGAGTTCGACCCGTTCCAGGAGCTGTTCGCGCGGTTCCTGGCGACCGTCGACACCACCCAGGTCACCGCTTTGATCATCGGAAACTACGGTGCCTGCCACGAGGTCAACGCCAGCGAGCCACGGGACTTGCTTGTGGCCGCCGCCGCGCGCTTCCCGAACCTCCGGGCGCTGTTCTTCGGCGAGGTCCTCCAGATGGAGTCGGAGATCTCCTGGATCGAGCAGTGCGACGTGACCCCGCTGTTCACCGCGTTCCCGGGCCTGGAGACCGTGGTCATCCGGGGCGGCAGCGGTCTGGTCCTGGAGCCGCCGAACAGCCGGGTGCTCAGGGAGCTGCGGCTGGAGGCCGGCGGGCTGCCCGCCGGGGTCGTCCGGGCCGTGGCGGCCGGCGACCTGCCCGCGCTCGTCCGGCTCGAACTGTGGCTCGGGGTGAGCGAGTACGGGGGCGACGCGACCGTCGCCGACCTGGCCCCGATCCTGCGCGGCGACCGGCTGCCGGCCCTGCGCCACCTCGGTCTCGAGGACTCCGAGATCCAGGACGAGCTCTGCTCGGCCGTGGCCTCGGCCCCGGTCGTGGCCCGGCTGGAGTCGCTCAGCCTGGCCATGGGCGTGCTGACCGACGAGGGCGCCGAGGCCCTGCTGTCGGGGCAGCCGCTCAGCCACCTGACCGAACTCGACCTGCACCACCACTTCCTGACCGACGCGATGGCCGAGCGGGTGCGCGCGGCGCTGCCCGGGATCACGGTGAACCTGGACGAGCAGGGCAAGTCCGACGACGAGTGGCGGTACGTCGCGGTCGCCGAATGACCGGATTCACTGTGGTGGGCACCCCGGGGGACCGGCGGGTACGGTCGTTCGGGGCGGCCTGCGCGGCCGAGGGGCTGCCCGCGCCGCACGTCGTGTCCTGGGCGACCCTGCTGCGCGGTGACCCGTTCGAGGTGAGGGGACTGCTCCGGGTCGACTCGCCCGGCGAGGACCCGGAGACCGACGCGCTGCTGCGCGGCCCCGGCCCGCCCTCGCGGGTCGGTGGGGGCGCGCGCTGGCACGCCGGGCTGGTGCGGGGCCTGGCACGGCTCAGGCCCCATGAGCCGCTCAGTGACCCCGAGGAGATCGCAGTGCTGTTCGACAAGCGGCTCTGCCACGCCCGCCTGCTCGGGGCGGGCGTGCCGGTGCCGCCTGCGCTGGCCGCGGTGCACGGCTATGCCGGCCTCCGCGAGCAGATGGCGGAGGCCGGCTGGACCAGGGTGTTCGTCAAGCCCGCGCACGGCTCCTCGGCCTCCGGCGTGGTCGCGCTGCACGTCAGCGCCACCAGGATCAAGGCCGTCACCTCGGCGGCCTGGCAGGACGGCGGCTGGCACAACTCCCTCAGGGTCAGGTCGTATGAGTCGGTGGCCGAGGTCGCCCGGCTGGTCGACGCGCTGGCCCCCGACGGTCTGCACGTCGAGCAGTGGTTCCCCAAGGCCGCGCAGCACGGCCAGAACCTGGACCTGCGAGTCGTGGTGATCGGCGGGGTGCCCACGCATGCGGTGGTTCGGACCAGCCGGGCGCCGATGACCAACCTGCAACTGGGCGGCACACGCGGCGATCTCCAGGCGGTGCGCGAGGCGACCGACTGGGACCAGGCGATGGACGTCTGCGCGCGCGCCGCGGCCTGCTTCCCGGGCAGCCTGATGGTCGGCGTGGACCTGCTCGTCGGCAGGGGCCGGCAGAGCTTCGCGGTCGGCGAGGTCAACGCCTTCGGCGACCTGCTGCCGGGGCTGACCGGGATGCCCGGTGGTGGGGCCGAGGGCATGGACACCTACACTGCGCAGGTCAGAGCCGCCCTCGCCCGGAAAGCCGTCCCATGCGCGACATGAACGAGATCATCGGCACGCATGACGTGCTGCTGGTGACCCTCGACACGCTGCGCTACGACGTGGCCGTGGAACTCGCCGCGCAGGGCCGCACGCCCGAGCTCGCCGGCCGGTTCGGCTGGGAGGAACGGCACGCGCCGGGCAGCTTCACCTATGCCTCGCACACCGCGATCCTGGCCGGGTTCCTGCCCACTCCCGCCTCGCCGGGTGCGCATCCTCGGCTGTTCGCGGCCGCTTTCCCGGGGAGTGAGACCACCGCGCCGGGGACCTGGACGTTCGACGCCGCCGACCTGCCCGCGGGCCTGGCCGGGGTCGGCTACCACACGGTCTGTGTCGGGGGAGTGGGCTTCTTCAACAAGCTCACCCCGCTGGGGTCGGCGCTGCCCGGCCTGTTCGCCGAGTCCCACTGGGATCCCTCGTTCGGGGTCACCGACCCGCGCTCGCTGGAGCACCAGGTCAGCTGCGCCCTGGAGGTGGTGGACCGGGCTGAGGGACGCCTGTTCATGCTGCTCAACGTGTCGGCCCTGCACCAGCCGAACCACTTCTATCTTCCGGGAGCCGACGGCGACACCCGGCAGACGCACGCGGCGGCGTTGGAGTATGTCGACCGGGAGCTCGGGCGGCTGTTCGCGGGGTTGCGGCGACCCTCGTTCGTGATCGTCTGCTCGGACCACGGGACGGCCTACGGCGAGGACGGGTACGTCGGCCATCGGATCGGGCACGAGGTCGTCTGGACCGTGCCCTACGGGGAGTTCGTGATCGCTTGAGGCCGTACCAGGGTTATGTCTACGCCTACCCGCACAAGACCGCCTATCGTCCGCTGACCCCGCAGCCCACGCTGACGGACGTGTGGGCGCACGAGGACAAGCAGGCGCTCTTCCTCTACCTGCACGTGCCGTTCTGCGAGGTGCGCTGCGGGTTCTGCAACCTCTTCACCCGGACCGGGGCCACCCAGGACCTGACCACCGCCTATCTGGACGCGCTCTCCCGGCAGGCCGACGCCACCCGGGAGGCGCTCGGCGATGCCCGGTTCGCGATGGCGGCCTTCGGCGGCGGCACCCCCACCTACTTCTCCGCGCCCGAACTCGAGCGGCTCTGCGACATCGCGGACCGGTTCGCGACCGGGGTCCCGCTGGGGGTGGAGACCTCCCCGGACACCGCCACCAAGGACCGGTTGACGGTGCTGCGGGACCGGGGGACGACCCGGATCTCGATCGGCGTGCAGAGCTTCGTGGAAGCCGAGGCGCGGGCCGCCGTCCGGCCGCAGAAGCCCCGGCAGGCAAGGGAGGCGCTCGACACGATCCGCGAGGTCGGGTTCCGCACGCTCAACATCGACCTGATCTACGGGATCGACGGCCAGACCCCGCAGTCCTGGATCCAGTCGATCGACGCGGCGCTGGACTGGCGGCCCGAGGAGCTCTACCTGTACCCGCTCTACGTCCGGCCGCTGACCGGCCTCGGCAGGCTCGCCGGGGACTGGGACGACCAGCGGCTCGCGCTCTACCGGCTGGGCCGAGAGCACCTGCTGGCCCGGGGCTACGAGCAGGTGTCGATGCGGATGTTCCGGCTGCCCGGCCCCGGCGGCGGCACCGAGTACTGCTGCCAGGAGGACGGCATGGTCGGGCTCGGCTGCGGTGCCAGGTCCTACACCTCGGCCCTGCACTACTCCTTCGACTACGCGGTGCGGGCCTCGGAGGTCCGGCAGATCATCGACGACTACGTGGAGTCCGAGGACTTCGGCACCGCGCGGGTGGGGTTCGCGCTGGACGACGCGGAGCGGCGGCGTCGCCATCTCGTGCAGTCGCTGCTGCAGGTCAGCGGCCTGGACCGGGTCGCCTACCGCAGCCGGTTCGGCACGGACGTCCTCGCGGACTTCGAGCTGGGGCCGGTCGAGGAGTTCCTGGTCGGCGACACCGGGACGCTGCGGCTGACCGACGAGGGCCTCGCGCACTCCGACGCGATCGGCCCGATGCTGTTCTCTCCGGGGGTCCAGAGCCTGATGGACGCCTACGAGGCGCGCTGAAGTGCTGACGATCCTCTATCGCGGGCCGCTGGCGAGCTGCGACTACGACTGCCCGTACTGCCCGTTCGCCAAGCGCCGCGACAGCGGTGCCCAGCTCCGTGCGGACCGGGCGGCGCTGGCCCGGTTCACCGCCTGGGTCGACGCCCAGGACGAGGAGATCTCGGTGCTGTTCACCCCCTGGGGTGAGGGCCTGGTCCGGTCCTGGTACCGGGAGGCGCTGGTCTCGCTCAGCCACCTGCCGCACGTCGCCCGGGTGGCGATCCAGACGAACCTGAGCCACCGCACGTCCTGGACCGCCGGGGCGGACCTGACGAAGCTCGCGCTGTGGACGACCTTCCACCCCGGCCAGGTTCCCTACGACCGGTTCCTGGCCAAGACCCGGGAGCTGACCTCCCGGGGGGTGCGGCACAGCGTCGGCGTCGTCGGGCAGCCGGAGCATCTGGCCGAGGCCCGCAGGCTCCGGGCCGACCTGCCCGCCGGCACCTACCTGTGGGTCAACGCCGCCGAGGGCCGGGCCTACACCGAGGAGGAGGCGGCCGACTGGACCGGGATCGACCCGCTGTTCGGCGTCAGCCGGTTCGCGCACCCGAGCGTGGGGCGCGCCTGCCGCACGGGCGAGGACGTGATCTCGGTGGACGGCGCCGGGACGGTCCGGCGCTGCCATTTCGTCCCGACCGTCCTGGGCAACCTCTACGACGGGACCTTCCGCTCCGCCCTGCGTCCCCGCTCCTGCCCGCTGGCCGTCTGCGACTGCCACATCGGCTACGTCCACCTGGAGCCCCTCGGCCTCTACGACGTCTTCGCCGGCGGCATCCTCGAACGCATCCCCCGGTTGTAGTGCCGCCAGGCGGTCGGGGTCAGGTCTCCTTTTCGGGGAGGTAGCCGGCCTCCTCGACGCCGAAGGTCCAGGCGACCCCGGCGCGGGCGGTCCGGGTGTCGGGCGGCACCCGGAGGTAGTAGGTGCGGAAGGTGCCGTCGGGCTCGGCCGTGGAGTTGACCACCTCGACCATGACGATGGGCTCGTCGCCGGGCAGGTCGATCCGCCACAGCACTCCGGTCGCGTCCTGGTGCAGGGGGCGGGCGCCGATCTCGGCGAGGTACCGGTCGTAGCCGAAGTACTCGAGCATGACCCGGCGGAGCTCGGCGTTGCTCTCATCGAGGATCCGCTGGGCGGTCAGCTCCTTGAGGGTGCCGACGAAGTCGGCCGGGATCGGCATGCCCCGCCAGGCGTGCAGGGCGAACCCGTCGGGGTAGCCCAGGGCGGGCCCGTCGCCCCGGTGCAGCCGCCCCGGCTCGTCCCGGTGCAGCTCGGCGGGGCGTTCGGACACGATCACCACGCGCTCGTAGGGCCACCACCACCCGGCCGCCCGCGCCACCTCCGACAGGCCGGTGAGCGGCCGGCCGAGCGAGGCGAACAGGGCGAGCCAGGGGGCGTCGTGCTGGCCGAGGACCGCATCGAGCGTCGCGGCGCGGAGCTCGGGATCCCGTTCGCCGATGCCGCGGCGGATCCGGACGACCAGGTTGTCGACCTGGTCCCAGAGGCCGCCACCGGTGCGTGCCCAAGCCCGCGCCCACTCCTGCGGTCCGAGCTCGGCGTGGGCGGCGGCCCGCGCGGCCTCCCAGGGCCGGGTCCGGACGGCGTCCCGGACTGAGGCGCCCGCGTCCAATCCCCGGAACGGGGGCTGATGGGGGGCGTGGGCGAAGAGCCGATCGAAGATCTTCCTGGCGGGTCCAGGGTGCTGCCCGCCCCCGCGGAGCAGCACCGAGGCGGCGGCCCCCGCCGAGGGTGAGTCCACCCAGAGGACATGGTCCGGCGCGGCCAGCCCGGCGGCCTCGTAGGCGGCGAGGATGGTGCGTTCCTCCAGCGGGATCGGTCCGCCGCCGGGGATCCCGGTGCGCAGGACCGACGCCCGCACCCGCACTGCCGACGC
>JBDSTJ010000030.1:0-5108 GCA_039928335.1 Streptosporangiaceae bacterium
GCATCAGCATGATCAGGCCGAAGGCCGCGACGGTCCTGGCGACCCCCTCATGGGCGCGCCAGCCGACGGCCAGGCCGCACAGGACCATCATCCCGGTGGTGAGGACGCTGATCAGCAGGTCCGCGCCCGACTGGCCGAACGGCATCGCCCACCGGGCGATCGGCATGGACCGGAACCGGTCCATCACCCCGCGCTGCACGTCGGCGGCGACCAGCATGACGTTGGCCATGACCCCGGCGAACGTCGCCATGGCGAACAGGCCGGGCATCAGGTACTCACGGTAGTTTCCGCCGCCGGGCACCTGGATCGCGCTGCCGAAGATGTATCCGAACAGCAGGATCATGATGATCGGGAACACGAGTGCCGCCACCAGCTGCCCGGGTTCGTGCCGGGTCTGCTGCAACCGCCTCCCGATCATCGTGCACCCGTCGAGGAACGTCCACCTCACCCGCTCCCGCCGGGTCTCCGGCAGTGAGGTCATCAGGTTCACCGTCATGCTCTCTCCTCGTGAGGTCGCTGGACGGCGGGAACACTCCGCCGGTCGGGGGCGTGGGTCATACTTTCTCCCCGGTTCTGTCGGTGAGGTGCAGGAAGACCTCGTCGAGGGTGGGGCGGCGGAGGGAGACGTCGGCGGCCTCCAGGCCGGCGAGGTCCAGTTCCCGGACCACGTCGACCAGGGTGAGGTCACGACTGATGGGAAGGCTCAGGCCGGTGTCGGTGAGGTCCAGTTCGCCGGTGCCGGCCCAGCGGACCAGGAGGTTCGCCGCGCGGTCGAGCTGGGCGGGGTCCTTGAGGATCACGTCGAGGCGGTCGCCGATCTCGGACTTCAGCCGGTCGGGGCTGCCCTGGGCGATGACCCGGCCGTGGTCGACGACCGCGACGTCGTCGGCGAGCTGGTCGGCCTCGTCGAGGTACTGGGTGGTGAGCAGGACCGTGGTGCCGTCGGAGACCAGTTCGCGGATGCTCCTCCAGACCTCGTTGCGGCTGCGCGGGTCCAGGCCGGTGGTGGGCTCGTCGAGGAAGAGCACAGCGGGCCGGACGATCAGGCTGGTGATCAGGTCGAGTCGGCGGCGCATCCCGCCCGAGTAGGTACTGACGATCTTGTCGCCGGCGGCCCGGAGGTCGAACCGCTCCAGCAGTTCCTCCGCCCGGCTTCGGGCCTGGCCGCCGGACAGGTGCGAGAGCCTGCCGAACATCCGCAGGTTCTCCCGCCCGGTCAGTTTCTCGTCGAGCGCCGCGTTCTGCCCGGCCAGGCCGATGCGCCTGCGGACCTCCTCGGCCTGCCGGACGACGTCGAACCCCGCGATGGTCGCCCGTCCCTGGGTGGGGTCGGCGAGGGTCGCGAGGATCCGCACGGCCGTGGTCTTTCCCGCGCCGTTGGGCCCGAGCACGCCGCAGACACTGCCTGCTTCGACCTGCAGGTCGAGGCCGCGCAGGGCGTGGGTGTCGCCAAAGCGCTTGTGCAGCCCCTCCGCGTTGACGATGGGCATCAGGCCTCCAGATGGGTACATTGTACGCAGTTATGCAGCCGAGCATAAGTAACTGGGTACGCCGTACGCAAGTAGTTCGTGACAGGATTCTCACCGGGAGGACGCACAGTGGGTGAGAGCAAGGTCGAAGCGGTCATCTGGGCCCGCGAGCCGAAACCGGCACGCGGGCCCCAGCCCGCCTACAGCCTGGACCAGATCTCCGACGCGGCCATCAGGATCGCCGACTCCGACGGCCTGGACGCGTTGACGATGCGGCGGCTCGCCGCCGAGATCGGCGCGGGCGTGATGTCCCTCTACCGCTATGTGTCCGGCCGGACCGACATCATCGACCTGATGTCCGACCGGGTGCTCCGCGAGATCGAGCTCAAGCCCTACGAGGACTGGCGGTCGGGGCTGCAGTGGCTGGCCCAGACCACCCGCGAGCACATCCACCGGCACCCCTGGCTCGTGCACCTGCCCGGCAACGCCGCGCCGTTCGGCCCGCACGGCCTCGCCCTCACCGAGCACGTCATGGGGATCATGGACGGCCTCGGCCTGAACATCGACGAGATGATGACCTCGGTCGGCCTGGTTTCCGGCTATGTGAGCAGCTCCGTGCAGTCCGAGATCGCCACCCGTGAGCGGCTCAGGCAGGTCGGTATGACCATGGAGGACTGGATGAGGGTCAACGCCCCCTACATCCGCAAGCTCCTGGACTCCGGGAAGTACCCGATGATGGAACGCATCATCATCGACGCCCGATGGCCCCACATGGACCCCGAGGAGGCCTTCGACTACGGGCTGCAGCGGGTGCTCAGCGGCATCGCGGCCACCGTCGAAGGCTCCTCGGGCTGAGGCTTGTCACCAGTCCTGCGCGGAGCCGGGAGAGCGGCTATCGTCGCAATCATGACCACATCGAATGCGACCGGGCCGGCCTCGCGCAGGAGTACCGGAAACGGCGTCGCGATCGCGGTCCGGCGCCAGAGCGACCACCCGGGGCTGTGCGTCGAGGTCACCGCGCCGCCCACCGCCCGGATCTCCCCGGGCGGGCCCGCACTGCGACTCACCCCCGCGTCGTGGCTGTCCCTGGTCGACGACATCAAGTTCGGCGCACTCGACTAGTTGTTGCGGGTCCGCGACAGGATCGAGCCGAGCACCGCCCCGAGCGCGACGCCGATGGCGACGCCCAGTGCCAGGTTGCCGGCGGCGACCCCGAGGGCCGAACCGATCGCCACTCCCACTGCGATACCGAGACCTACCGCCTGCTTTTCACCCATGCCTCTCAGACGCGGCGGGGGGACCCAGACGTTCCCGGCACCGCCGTCAGCTGTCGGGGTGGGTCGCCAGGTACTCGAGGTAGACCGGGCGCAGGGCCTCGCCGAGTTCACCCTCGCCCGCGCCGACGAAGTCGGTGACCAGGCCGAAGACCCGCATGATGTCGGTCTCGCTGCGCTCCAGGTCACCGGCGGTGGCCTGGGCGGCGGGAACCTCGCGCAGCAGTTTCCACAGGAAGCCCACGTCGCCGTGGCTCACCGCGCGCTTCACAGCCCGATCGTGCAATTCCCTGCTCGACAGCGTTTCCAAGTCCATGGTCCGAAACCCTACCGAGGGTCGGGGACCGGTCTGCGCCGCCGCTCCTGCGGGCTGCGGGCTACTTCGCGTCGGCGTAGGCGTCGGCGACCGCGATCTCCATGGGGAACAGCACCGGGGTCGGTCCGAACAGGAGCCCGGCCGCCTCGAAGGCCGCCTCGGTGATGGCCTCCGACACGGTGCCGACCTGGTCGGCCGGGGCGTGCACGATGACCTCGTCGTGCTGGAAGAACACCAGGTGGGCCTCGGTGGTCAGTCGGCGGCGCAGCGAGGCCATCATCGCCAGCGCCCACTCGGCGGCCGTCGCCTGGACGACGAAGTTGCGGGTGAACCGGCCCCGTGCGGCCGCGGTGGACCGGCCGGCCTCGGTGGTGATCAGCTCCCGGAAGGCGGCCGAGGCGGGCGGGCAGGTGCGGCCGAGCCGGGACCGGACGAGCTCGCCCCGCTCCCCCGCCCTGGCAGCCGCCTCGACATAGCCGTAGGCCTCGGGGAAGCGGTGCCTGAGGATTCCGAGAAGCTGGACGGCGTCTCCGGTGCCGCCGCCGTACATCGCGGACAGCATGGCGATCTTGGCCTTGTCGCGGGGGCTGCGCGGATCGCCCGGGGCCGCCTTGGCGAAGGCCTCGGCGAGTGCCTCGTACAGGTCTCCGTGCGCGGCGGCCTCGGCGAAGGCACGGTCGCCGGCGAGGGCGGCCAGGACCCGGGGTTCCAGTTGGGCGGCGTCGGCGACCACGAGCTTCCAGCCCGGGTCGGCGATGGCCGCCCTGCGGAGGATCTTGGGGATCTGCAGCGCGCCGCCGCCCCTGGTCGCCCAGCGACCCGAGACGACCCCGCCGACGAGGTACTCCGGGCGGAACCGGCCGCCGCGCGCCCAGGTGTCCAGCCAGGACCAGCCGTGGTTGGCATACAGGCGCGCGAGCTCCTTGTAGGCCAGGACGTGCGGCACAGCCGGGTGGTCGATCTGCTTCAGGACCAGCGCCCGGGTCGACTCGACGGCGAACCCCACCGCGGCGAAGGCCTTGAGCAGCTGGGCCGGGGAGTCGGGGTTCACGTGCGCGCCGAACGCGGCCGAGATCTGGTCGGCGAGGTCCTGCAGCAGCCGGGGCCGCATCCCCGGCGCGGGACGCGGGCCGAGCAGCCCGGTCAGCAGCTCGTCGTGCACGTCGGCCCGCCACGGCAGGCCGTCATGGGACATCTCCGCCGCGATCAGCCCGCCGGCCGACTCGGCCGCCGACAGCAGTCCCAGGCCGCCCCTGAACCGTACGATCTGGGCCCCGTGGATCTCCACGACGGCGGCGAGTCCCACGGCGGGCGCCGCCCCGAACAGGGACGGCTGGTCCTCCTCCGGTTCGTCGGCCGGCGCCGGCTCACCGCGCAGCCTGGCCAGCGCGGCCGGAACGGACCGGGGCTCGCCGAACCGGCCCTCGAAGGCCAGCAGCACCGCCTCGACCAGTTCGAGGTCGTGGCATCGGGCCACTCGCACCCCCGCCCGGAGCAGACGCGGGTAGAGGCGCGCGGTCGAGTCCCACACCCACCGCGGCGACGCGGCCCTCTCCTGCTCGGCGACGGCCGCGACCAGGTCGTCGACGAGCATGACGGAGCCGGACGGCGTGCCGTCCTCACCGAGGGGCTGCAGCGCTCCGCCCCGCTCGCCCACCACCGCCACCGCCATCCGCACGCCACCCATTGTGCAGGGAGGGTCCGACAGTCCGGCCCGCCGCTCGTTCGTCGAACGCCGCCCCAGCTGGCAAGCCCGCTGAACGATCGGACTTATCCGGTTGCGGTTGCCGGGGGTGGGTCAGGTAGTTTGGGGGCAGCCGCGTTGAGCGCGGGAAGACGCAGAGACGAGGAGTGCCCCGTGAAGAACGTCGTTGTCACAGGCCTGCCCTCAGTCCTGTCTTCCCGGGTGTCCGCCTGAGCGTCTTACGCTCCGGGCGCCCGCCTTTCCCGAAGGGCGCCACTGCGTTGGCTTTCGAACGCTCCTCCCTCGGTTTCGACGACGGCTTCGCCGCCGCGCTCGAGCCTGGTTCCACTCCCGCACGCGTGACC
>JBDSTJ010000031.1:0-7259 GCA_039928335.1 Streptosporangiaceae bacterium
ACCGGGCAGGCGTTGAGGCAGGCCGAGCAGCGGATGCAGCGCAACGCCTGGCGGCCGACCTCGTCGGCGAGCACGTTGGTGCGGCCGTTGTCGAGCAGGACCACGTGCACCTCCTTCGGGCCGTCGCCAGGGTGGACGCCGGTCCACATCGAGGTGTAAGGGTTCATCCGCTCCCCCGTGCTGGACCGGGGCAGCAGCTGCAGGAACACCTCCAGGTCACGCCAGGTCGGGACGACCTTTTCGATGCCCATCACGGTGATCAGGGTGTCGGGCAGGGTGAGGCACATGCGCCCGTTGCCCTCGGACTCCACGACCAGGACGGTACCGGTGTCGGCCAGCGCGAAGTTCGCTCCCGACACCGCGACCCGCGCCGACAGGAACTTGGCCCTCAGGTGCCTGCGGGCGGCCTCGGCGAGCGCGGCGGGCTCGTCGGTCAGGTCGGCGGGGGCCGACGGCATCCGGTCCAGGAACAGCGCGCGGATCTCCGCGCGGTTCTTGTGGATGGCCGGGACCAGGATGTGCGACGGCTTGTCGTGGCCGAGCTGGACGATCAACTCGGCGAGATCAGTCTCCAGGGCAGCGACACCGGCGGCCGCTAATGCCTCGTTGAGGCCGATCTCCTGGGTGGCCATCGACTTGACCTTGACGACCTCGGTCTCGCCGGTCTCCCGGACCAGGCGGGTGACGATCGCGTTGGCCTCGCCGGCGTCGCGGGCCCAGTGCACGGTGCCGCCCGCGGCGGTGACCTTCTCCTCGAGCATCCGCAGGTAGTGCCCGAGGTGCTCCAGCGTGTGGTCCTTGATCTGCTTGGCCGACTCGCGGAGCTCGGCCCAGTCCTCCAGCTCGGCGACGGCCGTGGCCCGGCGGTCGCGGATCGTGCGGGTGGCCTGCGCGAGGTTGCGGCGCAGGCCGGTGTCGGCGACCGCGGCACGCGCGGCCTTGGGGAAGGAGGGCATGCCCAGGTAGGTCGGCATGCTCATGAGGTGCTCGCCAGGATCTCGGCCAGGTGCATGACCCGGACGCCGCTGCGCTGGCGGGACAGTGACCCGCCGATGTGCATCAGGCAGGAGTTGTCCGCGGCGCACAGCACCTCGGCCCGGGTCTGCTTCACCGCCGCGACCTTGTCGGCGCACATCGCGGCGGACACGTCGGAGTTCTTCAGCGCGAACGTGCCGCCGAAACCGCAGCACTCGGCGGCGTCGGGCAGGTCGACCAGGTCGATGCCGCGGACCGCGCCGAGCAGCCGCGCGGGCCGGTCGCCGAGCCCGAGGGCGCGCAGTCCGTGGCAGGTCGGGTGGTAGGTGACCCGGTGCGGGAACACCGCGCCGACGTCGGTGAGGTCCAGCACGTCGACGAGGAGTTCGGAGAGCTCGCAGACCCGGTGGCTCAGGGCGGCGGCGCGGGCGGCCAGCGTGTGGTCGCCGGCCCTGGCGGCGAGCTTCACGTGCCACTCGCGGACCATCGCGGCGCACGATCCCGACGGCGTGACGACGGTGTCGTACTCCTCGAAGGCGGCGGTGAAGGCGGCGACGAAGGCCAGCGCCTGGTCGGGGTAGCCGGTGTTGAGGTGCATCTGTCCGCAGCACGTCTGGGCCGCAGGAAAGACGACCTCGTGGCCGAGGCGTTCCAGCACGGCGACGGTGGCCTGGCCGGTGCCGGGGAACAGCGTGTCGTTCAGGCACGTCACGAACAAGGCGATCTTCACGGGCTCGTGGACTCTCTGATGATCAGCTCGGGCTGGAACATGATCTGCTGGTGGGCGTGGGTCCCGGGATGGTCGCACTCGTCCAGGAGCAGGTCCGCGGCGATGCGCCCGAGCTGGTAGGTGGGCTGGCGGATGGAGCTCAGCGGGATCGCCGAGGCCAGCGTGTACTCGATGTCGTCATAGCCGATCAGCAGCACCCGGTCGGGGACGCGGACGCCCTGCTGGAGCAGGACCCGCAGCACCCCCATCGCGAGCAGGTCGTTGGCGCAGAAGATCGCATCGGGAAGGTCGCCGAGGAGCTGCTCGGCGACCTCGTGACCCGCCCGGGGCGTCATCTCCTCGACGACTACCTCCCGCAGGGTCCCGTGCCCGGCCGCGGCGAGTGCGCTGAGCGCGCCCGCCCTGCGGTCGGCGTTCTGCCGCATCGTGAGCGGGCCGCCGACGAAGGCGATGTCGCGGGCCCCCCGGTCGAGCAGATGGCCGACGGCCAGCCGGCCGCCGGTCACGTCGTCGACGGTGACCGAGCACTGGTCGGCGCGGGTGGCGACGTGGTCGAGCATCACCGTGGGGATGTTGCGCTCGCGTAGCAGGGCGAGGCTCCGCGGGTCGTCGGAGACCGGAGTCACCAGGACACCGCGGACCTTCTGCTCGGCGAGCATGCGCATGTTGCGCTCCTCGCGCTGCATCAGCCCGGCCGAACCGCAGAGGATCACCGCGTACTCGCGCTCGCTCATGACGTCCTCGACGCCGCGGGCCATCTCGGTGAAGAACGGGTTGGCCAGGTCGAGGATCATCAGGCCGATCGTACGGCCGTGCCCGGCCCGCAGGCTGGACGCCGAGCCGTTGCGGACGAAGCCCAGTTCCTTGATCGCCTGGTGCACGCGGGCCCGGGTCCCGGCGGCGACCCGCTCGGGCTTGTTCAGCACGTTCGACACGGTTCCGGGGGAGACCCCCGCCTGCTGGGCGACCTGTCTGATCCCGACCGTCCCGTCCCGCGGACCGAGCTCCGAACGTGCCATGGGGCGTCCTCGCAGGCCTGGGGGTGGGTGGGGGTGGCGCTCGCCACACTCTGACGGGCTCATTAAAACGTGTCAAGTCCCGAAAATTGTGACTTGCTGGGGGTTGACGGTGCGCTCCGTCACATCTAGCGTCCTCCAGACAAGAGATGTTAAAACGTTTTTTCGTCCGATACACCCCATCGGTGATGAACAACGGCAAACAGAGAGGAGGGTGACGCACATGAGTAGCGGCGACCGCCCTCGCGACACTGCTGCGCTGCTCGAGGTGGCGGGACTCACCGTGGAGTTCCCGGGCGTCCGTGCCCTGGACTCGGTGCACTTCGACATCCTGCCTGGTGAGGTGCACGCGCTCGTCGGGGAGAACGGCGCCGGCAAGTCCACGCTGCTGAAGGTCCTGGGCGGCGTCCACCGGCCCAGCGCCGGCGACGTGCGCCTGGCCGGGGAGCCCTACCGGCCACGGAGGCCCGCCGACGCCCTCGCTGCCGGGATCGCGGTCATCTACCAGGAGTTCAACCTCTACCCCGATCTGACCGTGGCGGAGAACGTTTTCTCCGGCCGGGAGCCCTTCGGCAGGGCCTCGCGCGGGATCCGGTACGCCGAGATCAACCGCCGCACCCGTGAGCTCTTCGCCGTCCTGGGCGTCGCCATCGACCCGACCGCCACCGTCGGCAGCCTCACGGTGTCGGAGCAGCAGCTGGTGGAGATCTGCAAGGCGCTGTCGGTCGACGGGCGGATCATCGTCATGGACGAGCCGACCGCCGCCCTGTCCGCCGACGAGGTCACCCGGCTCCTCGACATCGTCCGTCGGCTGCGCGCCGAGGGCCGCAGCATCATCTACGTCAGCCACCGCCTCGACGAGGTCTTCGCCCTCGCCGACCGGGTGACCGTCCTGCGGGACGGCAAGCACATCCGTACCTGCGACATCGGCGACACCGACCCCGACGGCCTGGTCCGGCTCATGGTCGGCCGCGATGTGGAGTCGGTGTTCCACCGCGACGACGTCAGCGAGGGCGAAGTCGTCCTGGAGCTGTCCGGGGTCAACGCCGGCCGGCAGCTGACCGGCATCTCGCTGACCGTGCGCGCCGGGGAGATCGTCGGCATCGGGGGCATCGCGGGCGCAGGCCAGCCCGAGCTGTCACAGGTGATCTTCGGTGCGCTCCGGGTGGACTCCGGCACGATGACGCTGAGCGGGCGGCCCTACCGGCCACGCAACCCCGGGGACGCCATGGCGCGCGGCATCGGCTTCCTGCACGAGGACCGCAAGACCGCGGGGAACCTGCCTGACCTGTCGATCCGGCACAACCTGACGATCTCGGTCCTGGACAGGGTCCGCTCCGGCGCGGGCCGGCTGCTCTCGCCGGGCCGGGAGAGCGACGTCTACGCCACCTACCACCGGCGGCTCAACATCAGGGCGACCGGGCCCGACCAGCTGATCGGCCAGCTGTCCGGCGGCAACCAGCAGAAGGTCCTGCTGGGCCGGGCGCTGGCCCCCGGCGGCAGGCTGCTCCTGCTCAACGAGCCCACCCGCGGCGTCGACATCGGGGCCAAGGCCGAGATCCACCAGCTGATCAACGACCTCACCGCCGACGGGACCGCCGTGCTCATGGTCTCCAGCGACCTGCCCGAGCTGCTGGGCGTCAGCGACCGCGTCTACGTCCTGGCCGGCGGCGAGATCGTCGGGCACCTCACCGGTGCCGACCGGACCGAGGAGAACGTCGTGGCCTGCGCGACCACCGGCCGCCGGGTCTTCTCCAAGGAGCTGAGCCAGCGATGATCAAAGCTGTGCGCAGGGTGCCGCTGCTGGTGCCGCTGATCCTGGTGATGGTGATCCTTGCGGTCTCCACCGACACCTTCCTGTCCACCGGGAACCTCGAGAACGTCCTGGTCGCCGCGGCAATTCTGGCGATCCCCGGGGTGGCGATGACGTTCTGCCTGGCGATGGGCGAGTTCGACCTGTCCGTCGGCTCCACCGTCTCCCTCGCCGGGGTCGTGTGCTGCACCGCTCTCATCGACGGCCACCCCCTCCCCGTCGCGTTCGTGATGGCACTGGGTGCCGGCGCGGTGATCGGCCTGGTCAACGGTCTCGTGATCACCAAACTGGGGGTCACCCCGTTCATCGCGACCCTGGCCACCCTGGTCATCGTGCGTGGCGCGTCGCTCGCCTACACCGGCGGGCACGACCAGATCGTCAACTCCGCAGGGCTGAAGTACCTGGTCGGCGGCCGTCCGCTCGGCGTTCCGATGCCGATCGTGCTCGCCGTCGTGGCGGCCGGGCTGGCCTGGTGGACCCTCAACCGGACCCGGTTCGGGCGGTGGGTGTGCGCGATCGGCTCCAACCGCGACGCCGCCGCGATGTCCGGCCTGCCGGTCGACCGCATCCGCATCGCCGTCTACGTCCTGGTCGGCCTGGCCGGCGGGGTCTGGGGCCTGCTGATCTCCAGCCAACTGCAGAAGGGCAACGGCCAACTCGGGCTCGGCTTCGAACTCGACGCCATCACGGTCGTGGTCCTCGGCGGGACCGCGCTGCTGGGCGGCCGGGCCTCGGTGATCGGCACGGTCCTGGGCGCGGTGATGATCGAGACGATCCGCAACGGCCTCAACCTGCTCAACACCCCGCCGGCCTACCAGCGCATCAGCGTCGGGCTGCTGCTGATCGCCGCCCTGGCGCTGCTGGCCCTGCGCCGCGACGACCGCGGCACGCAACCGAACCGGACGCTCGCGAAGGTTCAGGAGACCCCCGCATGACCGCCGACACGATCACCGCCAAGCCCGCGGCCGCCGGGGGGACCCGCTTCTCCCTCGGCAGGCAGTGGGACACCTGGGGCGTCACGGGGATCCTGCTGATCCTGCTCGCCTGCACCCCGTTCATCGCGCCGGGCTTCCTGGCCGTGGACAACGCCCAGTCCGTCCTGCGGGAGAGCGCCTACGTCGGCATCGTCGCGCTCGGCATGACCTTCGCGATCGCCAGCGGAGCCTTCGACCTGTCGGTCGGCGGCCAGCTCGCCCTCACCAGCGTGGTCAGCCTGATGGCCTTCGGGGCCGGCGGGACCGGGGCGGCCATCGCCGCGGCCGTCGCCACCGGGATCGCCTGCGGGCTCGTCAACGCCGCGCTCATCACCGGCCTGAGGGTGCCGCCCTTCGTGGCCACCCTCGGCACTCTGTTCGTCTTCCGCGGCGTCGCCTACCTGCTGACCCAGGACGGGCCGAAGATCCTTCCGTATGACCAGATCGGCTCGCCGTTCGCCAGGATGGGCAGCCTCAACGTCGTCGGGCTGCCGCTGCCGTTCGTGATCATGGTCGCCGTCTTCGGTGCGGGCTGGGTCCTGCTGCGGCGCACCGCCACCGGCCGCCGCACCCTGGCCTACGGCTCCTCACCCTCGGCCGCCCGGTTCTGCGGCATCTCCGACACCAGGACCCGGGTGTTCGTCTTCGGCCTGGTCGGACTCACCGTCGGGATCGCGGCGCTGACCTACATCACCCGGGTCTGGACCGCCGACGGCTCGGCCCAGGACGGCTTCGAGCTCAAGGTCATCGCCGCGGTCGTCCTCGGCGGCACGAGCCTCAAGGGCGGCAAGGCCACCCTCATCGGCACCTTCTCGGCCGTGTTCCTCGTCAGCGTCCTCAACGAGGTCCTGGTGAGCCGCGGGGTCGAGTCGGCCTACCAGCGGATCGTCCTGGGCTGCGTCCTCATCGTCGCCCTCACCATCGACGGCCTCCGGACCCGTTTCGCGGCCCCCGGGTCGTTCCGGCGTTCACTCACCCGGCTCGTCCCCACCCGATGAGCCGTTCTCCTCTCCCTCCATCCCACCCCTGACCGAAAGAAGTCTCCGATGCTCACCAAGAAGATCCTCTCGCTCGCCCTGGTCGGCACCCTCGCCCTCGCCGGCTGCTCGGACTCCAGCGACACCAGCGGCGACAAGGCCCCCGCCGCCGGCAAGAAGATCACCGTCGGGTTCTCCGTCTACGACATGCAGTACGAGTTCTTCCAGAAGATGGCCAAGGGCACCCAGGACGCCGCCGCGGCCAAGGGCTGGGAGGTCAAGGTGCACGACGAGAAGAGCGACGAGAACGAGATGGTCACCGGCGCGTCCGCGCTGATCGACCAGGGCGTCGACCTGCTGATCATCAGCCCGTTCAAGCCCACCGCGCTCGGCCCGATCATCGCCAAGGCCAAGGCCAAGAACGTGCCCGTGATCGTCGACGACATCGGCGGCGGCGGCACCCCCTACGACGCGATCGTCATCTCCGACAACGCCGGCGGCGGCAAGCTCGCCGCCGAGTACATGGACAAGCAGATCCAGGCCAACGGGTCCAAGAGCAAGAACGTCGCCTCGATCACCTGCGAGCCGTCGGCCGTCTACGCCGCCCGCCGCAACGCCGGGTTCAAGACCGAGATCGAGACGCGCGGCTACAAGGTCGTCGCGGAGCTGTCCGGCAACTCCAAGGCCGAAGAGGGCTACAAGGTCATGAAGGACATCCTGTCCAAGAACCCGGACGTGGCCGGGGTCTTCTCCTGCAACGACCCGATGGGCGTG
>JBDSTJ010000032.1:0-4768 GCA_039928335.1 Streptosporangiaceae bacterium
CATTGAACTAATCAATCCGATGCGGTTTTGTCGCGGGCTGCGACTAACGGATGGTCGACGAAAGGAGCTGGACATGTCCGGGTTTCAATCCGATGCGGTTTTGTCGCGGGCTGCGACTGAAAAACAGAATCGGTTACCGAGCAGTTGGCCGACCGTTTCAATCCGATGCGGTTTTGTCGCGGGCTGCGACAGTACCTCTGATTATGAGGCTGTGAGCTGGGGCTTTGCAAGATCATGCGCCAACCTTCCCGGAACGAATCATGACGACGGCCACTTGTTGATCTACTAGTTGGAGTTTGCGCAGGTCAGTCCGTGTTTCAGGGGTGTGCGCCAACCTCCGCGGCGGAGAACGTCACGGAAGCTCCTGTTCGACAGGTCGTCCATCGGTCCATGGTATGAGAACACGTGGTGGTGTGCAGGCGTCGTCAGCGGTGGTCGAGCGGATGGCCAGTGAGCGGGTGCTGTGGGCGGCGTGGTCACGGGTGGCTGCCGGGAGCGGGATGGCCGGGGCCGACGGGGTGACGACCGAGGTGTTCGGACGCGAGGTGGGTCCGCGCCTGGCGGCCCTGTCGGAGCTGCTTCGCGGGGGAGGTTACCGGCCCCAGCCGTTGCGGCCGATGCGGACCACCCGGGGTGGCAAGCAGCGCGTCCGAGGAGTGCCGACGGTCTGTGACCGGGTTGTCCAACGGGCGTTCCTGAATGTGTGCGGGGCCAGGCTCAATCCGGACAGTCCGGTCAGTTTCTCCTATCGGCAGGGACGGTCGTGGTTGAACGCGATCGAGCAGGTGCAGCGGTACCGCGACACGGGTCTCGGCTGGGTGCTGCGGACCGACATCGCTGACTTCTTCGCGGAGATCGACCAGGGGCTGTTGGTGCAGCGGGTCTCGGAGCGGCTGGCCGATCCCGGTCTGGCCGAGCTCGTCGGTTCGTGGGTGCGTGCGCCGTGGTTGGCGGCGAGCGGGACGGCCGAGCGTCCCCGGGGGCTGCCCGAGGGCGCTCCGATCAGCCCGGCTCTCGCCGAGGTCTTCCTGGCGGATTTCGACCGTGAGGTGAACGGCAGGTCGGGCAGGCTGGTCCGGTACGCCGATGATCTCACCGTCCTGTGTTCGGGGCCGGACGAGGCGGTGGCGGCTCTCGGTGATGTCGAGCGGGCTCTGACCGCGCGGGGGCTGCGCGTCAACGATGACAAGACCTACATCGCCGGTTTCGAGTTCGGGTTCACGTTGCTGGGTTGGCGGTTCGCCGGGACCGCCGCGTATCCGGCCGGGGCCAGCCTGCTGGAGGGCCGCTGAGATGGCGTTGATCCACGGCCGCCCGTTCCACGTGGTGGGTGCGGGTTGTGTAGTCGGGCGCAGGGGCGGCCGGCTGGTCGCGGTCAGGGACGGCGAGGTACGTGCGTCGGCGCCGCTGACCCAGATCTCCGAGGTGGTGCTGTCGGGCCAGGTGGGCGTGTCAACTCAGGCGATGCACGCGTTGCTGGCCAACGACATCCCGCTGGTGCTGCTGTCGGGGACGGGACGCCCGTTGGGGCGGCTGGAGTCCCCCTCAGCGGGGCATGTGCTCGCCCGGCGGCTGCAGCTCGCCCGGCACACCGACCCCGCCGACCGGCTGGAGCTGTCCCGGACGCTCGTCACGGGGAAGATCCGCAACCAGCACGTGCTGCTGCGCCGCCGTGCGCGTCGCGCCGCCGACCCCGACCGTGTCTGGGAGGCCGTGCGCCGACTGACCGCGCTGGAGGTCCGCGTCGCGGACTGCGACGACGTGCCTCAGGTGATGGGTGTGGAGGGCGGGGCGGCCGGTGTCTACTACCGGGCACTGCGGGGACTGGTCGATCCCGGCCTGGGTTTCACGGGCCGGGACCGGCACGGCGGTGACGTGGTGAACGCGCTCACGAACTACTGCTCGGCGCTGTTGCGCGAGACGGTGGTCTCGGCGCTGCTGTCGGCGGGCCTCGACCCGTACGTGTCGTTCCTGCACGTGCCTGCGCGTGGGCGGCCGACGCTGGCATTCGACCTGATGGAGGAATGGCGGCCGGTCCTGCTGGACTCGACCGTCCTGGCCCTGACCGGGCTGCGCGCGGTCACCCCTGAGGATCTGGAGGACGGCCCGGACGGACCGTGGCTGTCCTCGCGGGCCCGCGGCCAGGTCGTCAACCGGTTCCACGCCCGCCTGGCCACACCGGCACGTGGCTGGCCACCACCGCCCGAGCGCCGCACCTACGGGGACCAGCTGCGCGCGCAGAGTGTCATGCTTCGCCGTTGGATCCTGGGCGAGGCCGCCTATGAGCCGTTCGCATGGAGGTGAACGCGGTGACGCACAGGGTTCCGTGGGTGGTGACGTTCGACGTGTCCGGTGACGCGGGCCGCCGCGCGATCAACCGGCTGCTCGCCGGGTACGGGCCTCGCGTGCTGTACACCGTCTACGAGATCGGTGTCGATCGGGTCGGCGTGGACGACATCGTGCGGCGTGCCGCCGAGCATCTACGGCCGGGCGATCATCTACTGGCGTTGCCGCGCTGCCGACGGTGCCGGGCCGCACACCGGGGTGGGACGGCGGAGGCGGAGGCCCCGATCGGGTGGGTGATCTCATGAGAGGGCCGGTGATCGTCTGCTACGACGTGTTCGACGACCGGCGACAGGCACGGGTGCGCTCAGCGCTGAGCGAGGTCGCCGACCGGTTCCAGCAGAGCGGCTGGCTGATCCCCGGCGTCGCGGGGTTCGACGCCGATCGGACCGCCGCCGCGCTCGGCGGGCTCCTGGCCCCCGCCGACCGGCTACGGATCTACGAGCCCTGCCCGGAGTGCGCCCGGGCCGCGCGCACCCTTCCCGATCCTGGCGATCTACTCGCTGCCGCCTGGGTCGCGCACTGACCGATCGGCCGCTTCGCCACTGCGGCGGCCGTGTTCTCACTAGGGTTCGCCGAAGATTCTCACAGCGAAGGTGATCGCCTCATGCCCGCTCGTATCACCGTTCATCTCACCTCGACCGCCGCTCACCGGCCGGTACCTCCCCCGCACACCGGGCCTGCGGTCTCTGCCGCGTTCCTCGCCGCGCTCCGCGACGCGGGCGAGGGCGACCTGTCGTCCGCCCTGCACGACAAGAAGCCGCCGAAGCCGTTCGCGCTCACCCCTCTGATGGACGAACGCGACCAACTGGCCGAGCGGACCAGCGCTCAGGTGCGGTTCGAGGTCGGGGTAGTCCTGGACTCGCTCGTCGCACCGATCCTGCAGGCGCTGGCGACCACGTCCAACATGCGGGTGGCGAAATGCCTGTACGATGTCGCGGCCGTCGAGCTGACTGCGGCCGAGCCCTACCCCGAACTGCTCGCCGCATCCCTACCCTCGACCCGGTGGACACTCGACATTCGCACTCCCGTCGCGTTCTTCACCGCCCGGGAGGAGGGCGTGCGGCGAACCCGGCCGTTCCCCCAGCCCGAGTGGGTGCTCGCTGACCTGTACCGGCGGTGGAACGCGTTCGGGGTCCCCCTGAACGGCTCCGTCGCGGAGGCCATCGCCGGCAACGTCGAGGTCGCCGACCATCGGCTGTCCATGGCCGAGCATCTCGTCCACGCCCGTGCTCCCCTGGCCCGTGGGAGCGTCGGCGAAATCTCCTACGGCCTCGCCGACACCCGGCCGACCACCCCGGAAGGCAGGACGGCGCTCGACGCGCTCATCCGGTTCAGCGCCTACGCGGGCATCGGCGACCGCACCACCCTGGGCATGGGGTACGTGCTGCCGACACCCCGGTGAGCTCCGAAGACTACGGACGCCGGGTCCGCACCCGGCGCTACGGCCCGTTCGAGGTCATCGCCGGCGGAGTCACCGCCTGGTTCCACGGGCCCTTCGCCGTTGTCAGCCTCACCGGCGAAGGCGGCATCGTCACCGTTCGTGCGGCCATTGACAACTCTCCCGCCGGATCCGACCTCACGGCACTGTTCACCGCCGCCTCCTCGGGACGAGCCGCGTGTCTGCGGCGACCCGGCCACAGGTTCCAACTGGCGGTGAGCGGGCTCGCGAACACGCCCTGCACTCCGTTCTAACCTCCGGGCCAGCCGGTCGTACGACCAGGCCCGCAACAACGACTGGTCGATCGCATCACCCCACGACACGCGTTCGAAGAACGCCGATTGAACCGACGGCCACAGCTCGGCCAGCTCCCCCACTTGGCCATCCGTCAGGCCCCGGACGCTTCCCCCACGCTCCGCCCGGGCGGGCCACGTCTGCACGCCACCAGCGACTACTACACATCCGTACCAGCCGGATCGGATTCGGCCAGCTCCGGCCAGAACGATTCCTCGCCTGACCGGCTTCGACACTGACCGGTACAAAAAACGCAACGTCGTCGAACGAGCGATCAACCGCCTCAAGAACTACCGAGCCGTACCGGCTGCAGGTGACTTCGGGAGCCTCGCAGCGGTTTCGCCACCATCAGCGAGAGCGAGTGGCAACGTCCGTCCCGCGCTCAGTCGAGCTGAACTCGAGCCCAGGGCTGGACTACAGCGCACGTCCGGGCTCGTCTCCCGAAGACGGTACCTGAGTAGAGCATCCCAGTAGTCTGTGCAGATGCGCATCAATGGCACCTGGCCGGACAACTCGACCGTCCCTGCACCGAGGGAGGTGGCCATCCGTCACGAGATCCTAGACCTGATGCCGGCCTCCGCCCGCCTAGACCAGCCATGACCGCGCAGACACGTCGTCGCCTGCGTACCGTAACGGGCGGCCTGCTGGTGTCCCTCGGTACGGCCATGTTCGGCGGTGCCGTCTCCCTCC
>JBDSTJ010000033.1:0-3003 GCA_039928335.1 Streptosporangiaceae bacterium
GACGACGTGAAGATCAACCCCTCTGGCGGACCGTTGTCCGCCAATCCGGTGATGGCCACCGGCCTGATCCGCCTCGGCGAGGCCGCCGCCCGGATCCACTCCGGCGAGGCCACCAAGACCCTGGGCCACGCGACCTCAGGACCCTGCCTGCAGCAGAACCTGGTCGCGGTCCTGGAGGGAGACACCAATGGGTAACCCCTGCGCGATCATCGGGGTCGGTCAGACCCAGTACCAGACCAAGCGCCTGGACGTCTCGGTGGCCGGCCTGCTCCGCGAGGCCGCCCAGCGCGCCCTCGACGACGCGGCGCTGACCTGGGACGACATCGACGCGGTCGTCATCGGCAAGGCCCCCGACATGTTCGAGGGCATCATGATGCCCGAGGCATACCTGGCCGACGCGCTCGGTGCGACCGGCAAGCCGATGATGCGGGTGCACACCGCGGGCTCGGTCGGCGGCTCCACCGCGATCGTCGCCGCCAGCATGATCCAGTCGGGGGTGCACCAGCGGGTGCTGACCGTCGCCTGGGAGAAGCAGTCGGAGTCCAACGCCACCTGGGCACTGACCGTCGGCGGCCCGCACAGCACGTCGCTCGTGGTCGGCGCGGGCGGCTACTTCGCCCCGCACATCAGGGCGTACATGCGCAGGTCCGGCGCACCGGACCACATCGGCACGCTGGTCGCGGTCAAGGACCGTCAGAACGCGCTGAAGAACCCCTACGCGCATCTCAAGATCCCGGGCATCTCGCAGCAGATGGTCGAGTCGACGCCGATGCTCTGGGAGCCGATCCGCTATCTGGAGACCTGCCCGTCCTCCGACGGCGCGGTCGCGATGGTGCTCGCCTCCGAGGACGCCGCCAAGCAGGCTCCGAACAAGCCCGCCTGGGTGCACGGCACCGCGATGCGGTCCGAGCCGATCTTCTTCGCGGGACGCGAGACGGTCAGCCCGCAGGGCGGCAAGGACTGCGCGGCCGACGTCTACCGGCAGGCCGGCATCAGTGACCCGCGGCGCGAACTCGACGTCGCCGAGGTGTACGTGCCGTTCTCCTGGTACGAGCCGATGTGGTTGGAGAACCTCGGGTTCTGCGGCGAGGGCGAGGGCTGGAAGCTGACGGAGAGCGGCGCGACCGCCCTCGACGGTGACATCCCGTGGAATGCCAGCGGCGGCGTCCTGTCGTCCAACCCGATCGGTGCGAGCGGCATGATCCGGTTCGCCGAGGCGGCCCTGCAGGTGCGGGGCATGGCCGGCGAACACCAGGTGGACGGGGCACGTAAGGCCCTCGGCCACGCATACGGAGGCGGGGCGCAGTTCTTCGCCATGTGGGTCGTCGGAAGCGAGAAGCCATGACCGTGTTCAGCCACGCGGATCTGTTCGAGGGGATCGCGGACCGGATCCCCGACAAGATCGCGCTGATCTGCGGGCAGGAGCGGGTCTCCTACTCCGAGCTGGACGCCCGCGCCAACCGGTTCGCGCACGCCCTGCTCGACTGGGGCGTCAAGGCCGGCCAGCACGTGGGCGTGCAGCTCTACAACGGCGTGGAGTACATGGTCGCGGTCCTCGGGGCGCTGAAGATCCGTGCGGTGCCGATCAACGTGAACTACCGGTATGTCGAGGCCGAGCTGGTCTATCTCTACCGGGACTCCGACATCGTGGCGCTCGTGTACGACGTCGAGTTCGACGACCGGGTGGCCGCGGCCGCGCCGCAGGCGCCCGCGCTCCGGCACCTGGTGGCGGTCGGCGGTCCTCCTGCGGTTCCCGACGCGTTCCGCTATGCGGACGTCCTGGCCTCCCACCCCGACACCCGGGGCTTCGAGCCCAGGTCCGAGGACGACCACTACATCATCTACACCGGTGGCACCACGGGCATGCCCAAGGGCGTGGTGTGGGGTGTCAAGAACCTGCTGTACGCCTTCGCGAACCCGACCTATCCCGCGCCGGAGACCCCGGCGGGCTGGGTCGACCACGCCGCGAACAGCGGGCCGCTGCTGATGATGCCGGTGGCCCCGCTGATGCACGGCGCGGCCCAGATGGCGACGTGGATCACGTTCTGGATGGGCGGCACCCTGGTGTACGTCCGCAAGTTCGACGCGGACCTGGTGTGGCGGACCGTGGAGGCGGAGAAGGTCAACTCCGTCAACATCACCGGCGACGCGATGGCCGTGCCGCTGGCCGACGCGCTGGCGGCCAACAGCTACGACCTGTCGAACCTGTTCGCGTTCGTCTCGACTGGTGCGATCTTCACCGGCACGGTCCGCGACCGGATCAAGGCGCTGCTGCCGAACATCATCGTGCTGGACCGGTTCGGCTCGACCGAGTCCGGGTCCACGGCCGAGGCCGTGGGGGACTCCAGCCCGGAGAAGGGCCTCAGGTTCGCCCCGGACGTGGCGAACATCGCGGTCCTGGACGAGGACCTCAACCAGGTCAAGGCCGGATCCGGGGTGATGGGCCAGGTGGCACGCACCGGCTGGATCGCCACCGGCTACTACAACGACCCCGACAAGACCGCCCAGACCTTCCCCGAGGTCGACGGCAAGCGCTGGCTGCTCACCGGCGACATCGCGACCGTTCTGGAGGACGGCACGATCGCGGTGTACGGCCGGGGCTCGCAGGCCATCAACACCGGCGGCGAGAAGGTCTTCCCCGAAGAGGTCGAGGCCGTGCTCAAGGGCCACCCCGAGGTGTTCGACGCGGTCGTCACCGGCATCCCGGACGACCGGTTCGGCTTCCGGGTCGCGGCCGTGATCCAGGCCCGGCACGGGGTCAGCTCGGAGGAGCTCAACGTGCACTGCCGCACACTGCTGTCAGGCTACAAGGTGCCCCGCACCTGGGTCTTCGTCGAGGAGATGCGCCGCTCCCCGGCCGGCAAGGCCGACTACCGCTGGGCCAAGGAGATCGCCGAAAGCGTGTGACCTGACGTGCCCCGCCTCGCGTCCGAGGCGGGGCATCTCTTATGCGGCCCTGCCATCAGGCGCGTTACCCTCATGAGCAGGAGATGAGGAACGTTG
>JBDSTJ010000034.1:0-3799 GCA_039928335.1 Streptosporangiaceae bacterium
GTCGGGGAGATCGGGGCGAAGCCGCCACGTGGCTGCGGCCCGACCCGCTCTCGCCCGACGACGCGACGGTGGTCGACCGGGTGCTGGGGCACCTCGAAGTGATCGCACCGATCTGGAGCGCCCTGCCGGTCGGCGGCGCTATCACCTTCGCGTGGCCCCGGATCGAGTCACCTACCCGGACCGCCGCACCTAGCGGGCGGTGATGTTGACGAGCCAGTGGATGCCGTACTTGTCCTGGCAGGAGCCGAACTCGTCGCCCCACACCTGCTTCTCCAGCGGGTTGGCGACGGTGCCACTGGCGGAGATCTTCTCCCAGTAGCCGCGGAGTTCCTCGGCGTCGTCGCCGCTCAGGCTGATGGAGATGTCGTTGCCCGGCTTGTACTCCATGCCGGGCGGGGTGTCCCCGGCCATGAGCGTGAACCCGGCGGGCGTCTCGAGCATGCCGTGCATGACGTTGTGCTCGATGGGGCTGCCGGCCGCGCCGAACTCCCCGAAGGTCTTCACGTCCAGGGTGCCGCCGAAGGTGGCCTGATAGAACTCCAGCGCCTCCCTGGCCTTTCCGTCGAAGCTGACGTACGGGTTGAGTCGCGAGGTCATCGAACCACTCCTTTGATCATGACTGTTCATGACAAGTAGCAATCGTTGCAGACGGGTCGGACATCGGACCTCGGAACCGGAATAGGCCGACCGATCTTCGGCTAAAGATTTCCCCGCGCGCCGACGGCCGCGGGGCGTCGTACAGTGAGGGGATGGCGGCTGAGCTGATGACCGGGCGGGTGGACAGCTGGATCTGGGCGGTGCGGCTCACCAAGACCCGCTCCGCCGCGTCCGATGCCTGCAAAGGCGGGCATGTCCGGGTCAACGGTGTGCGGGCCAAGCCCGCCCAGACGGTCAAGGTCGGCGACGAGGTCCGGGTCCGGCTGGACGGCCATGAGCGCATCGCAGTCGTGGCCCGGATCATCGTGAAGCGGGTGGGCCCGCCGGTGGCCGCCGAGTGCTACGTCGACAAGAGCCCGCCCGCCCCGCCGCGCGAACAGATCGTGGTGGCCGTCCGCGACCGCGGGACGGGCCGTCCCTCCAAACGTGAACGCCGTGTCATCGACAAGCTCCTGGGCCGCTCCACCCGATGAGGTGGCGGACCGACCTGCTCGGTGCCCCCTTCGAGTCGGCGCGGATCGGCGCCGGTTCGACCCTGGTACGCAGGCTCGGCGGATCCGAACGCGCGGTCCTCTACCTGCACGGCTACAACGACTACTTCTTCCAGACCGGGCTTGCCGAGTTCTTCGTGGCCGGCGGATACGACTTCTACGCTCTGGACCTGCCCGGCCATGGCCGGTCGGCCGCCGAAGAACGGCCGATCACGTCGCTGCGCGCCTATTTCCCCGAGCTCCAGGCGGCGCTGGACCTGCTGCCGGCAGACGTCCTGCTCGTCGGCCAGTCGACCGGTGCGTTGATTGGCGCCTGGTGGGCGCAGGAGCATCCCGGCCGGATCACCCGGCTGATCATGATCAGCCCGAACCTCGTGCTGCCGGCCGCGCCGTGGCTCAGACGGCTCGCCGAGCGGCGGCCGGGGCTGCCGCTGCCGATCCCGCTGCGCCCGTACAACTCCCGGAGCCTGCACCGGCGGTACGGCGGGGACTGGCAGTTCGTCGAGGTCTGGCGGCGCACCCGCTGGCGGCTCCCCAAGATCGGCTGGGTGGTCGCCGTCAACGACGCCCAGCGCGCGCTCACCGGTCCGACCGTCCCGACCCTGGTCCTGCACAGTGACCGGAGCAGCCGCAGACGGCGGGACCTGCACGCGGCCGACGCGGTCCTCGACGTGACCGCGATGCGGGCCCGCGCCCGGCGGCTCGGGCCGCAGGTGGCGACGATCGCGATCCGGGGTGCGCGGCACGACATCCTCCTGTCGTCGCCGTCGGTCCGCGGGGCCGCCTATGACGAGATCACCGCCTGGCTCGCCGCGACCGCGGGTCACACCCGGCGGTAGGCCCAGGTGCTCACGACGCCGCCACCGCCCTGAGCCGCGGCATAGGAGTCCGTCTCGGAGATCTTCAAGGTCCGGCCCCTACAGGTGAAGGTGCCGGCGGCCGCGACGACCTGGTCGGAGTCCCCCGACCTGATCTTCGGTGCGAGGTTCCGGGACGCGCTGTCGAACACGCTCGGCGCGGACACCACGATCCGGTAGGTGGCACCGCCCGACGCCGACTTGATCCTGGTGCGGATCCTGGAGCCGGAGAGGGTCGCCTTGACCTTGAGCTTCCCCCGGTAGCGGACCCAGCCGGTGTACTTGCGGCCGCCGAGCGTCCCGGTGGTGACGTTCTTCGCCGCCCGCCCGAAGTCATACGTCAGGCTCCCCGCACCGGTGATCTTCAGTCTCTCGCCCGCTCCGCCCCGGGTCGTCGCCCAGAACAGGTCACCCGGCCGGGAGGTCCTGTGCTCAGCCCTGGTGAGCTTCCAGGTGCCGGTGGTGCACCTCTTCGCCACCGCGCCGGCGGGCACCGCGGCCACGACCATGGTTCCGCTCAGGGCCAGCAGTACGGCACCCAGACCCACAAAAGCGCGCACGGAATCTCACTCCAATAGATCGGCTGGGAATCGGGGCAATCCTAGGCGAGTCATGGGGTGGTGAGGTTCTGGCTTACGCTGAAGTCATGGGTGTTCTCTTCGACTACTTCAGGGCACCGGACGAGGCAGTCGCGCTCTCCCTGCACCGCCATCCGGCCGGGCTCGTCGAGGCCGTCGCCTCGACCGGCGGTACCACGCTGGACCTCAAGGGTGTCGACCCCGTCATCATGCTGGGCAAACTCGTCGGCCTGTTGTCCGGGGCCACCTACGAGGAGATGCTGTTCACCGGTATCCCGACCGATCACATCCCCAAACCCGAGCTGATCACCGCGGAGCAGGACGAGGACATCCTGGTCGAGCTGAGCGTGGTCGTCCGCGACACCCTTGCCGCCGCCTCGGACCAGGACCTCACCGAGGCCGCCCCGATCTGGGCCGGCACCGAGGAGTTCGGCAGCGCGACCTGGAAACGCCCCGACGACGTCCGCCCGATGATGGACGAGCTCGTCGAGCTGGCCCGCCTGGCCATGGAGAACGGCCAGATGCTCTACTGCGCGATCATGCCCTAGGGGCAGCCGGTCACGGAACCCGCAGGACGAATCCCACCCCGCGCACGGTGTGCAGGAGCCTGGGCTCGCCGCCGGCCTCCAGCTTGCGGCGCAGATAGCCGACGAAGGTGTCCACGGCGTTGTCGGTCACCGCGAAGTCATGGCCCCAGACCCGCTCCAGCAGAACCGTCCGGGTCAGTACGATCTCCTGGTTGCGGGCGAGCGCCTCCAGCAGGTCGAACTCGCGCCGGGTCAGGTCCACCGCCCGCCCGGCCACGCTCGCCGTCCTGGCCTTGGGGTCGAGCGTGAGCGGTCCCGCCTGTACCTTCCCGCTGCGTACCGGCGCGGCCCGCCGGAGCAGGGCGCGCAGCCGCAACACCAACTCGGTCAGGTCGTAGGGCTTCACCAGGTAGTCGTCGGCACCCGCGGTCAGCCCGGCGACCCTGTCTGCGACCTCATCGAGCGCCGAGAGCATCAGGATCGGCACTTCGGAACCCTGAGACCGCAGGGTCGCGCAGACCTCGATCCCGGACCGGCCCGGCATCGACACGTCCAGGACGACCACATCCGCCCTGGACGCCAGGGCCAGCGCGGCGCCGCCTGATTCGGCCGCCTCCACCTCGAAACCCTCCAGGGTCAGGCCGAGCCGCAGCGCGCGCAGAATCGCGGGATCGTCGTCCACGGTGAGT
>JBDSTJ010000035.1:0-7174 GCA_039928335.1 Streptosporangiaceae bacterium
CTCGACGCGCTGCCGCTGACCGCCAACGGCAAGGTCGACACCAAGGCTCTGCCCAAGCCGCTGCTGACCGTGTCGATGAAGGACTACCGGGCACCGCGCACCGAGGCCGAGAAGGTGCTGTGCGGCCTGTTCGCCGACCTGCTCGGGACCGACCTGGTCGGCATCGACGACGACTTCTTCGACCTGGGCGGCAACTCGCTGCTGGCCCTGCGGGTCGTCGCCAGGGCCCGTGCCTCCCTCGGCGTGGAACTGCCGGTCCGGGCGCTGTTCGAGTCGCCGACCGTGGCCGAGCTGGCCACCCATCTCGTGGTGGCGGCTCCGGCCCGGCCCGCGCTGTCGCCGGTCGCACGGCCCGCCCAGATCCCGCTGTCCTACGCCCAGCAGCGGCTGTGGTTCCTCAACAAGTTCGAGGGGCCGTCCGCGACGTACAACCTGCCGATGGCGCTGCGGATCACCGGTGAGCTGGACTACGCCGCCCTGCAGGCCGCGCTGACCGACGTCGTGGAGCGGCACGAGACACTTCGCACGATCTTCCCTGACTCCGCGGGGACACCGCGCCAGCAGATCCTCGACGCCGCGACGGCACGGCCGCAGGTCCAGGTTTCTGATGTTTCCCCCAGCGGGCTGGGGGTCGCGCTCGCCTCGGCGGCCGGATACGAGTTCGACATCTCGGTCGAGCCGCCGCTGCGCGCCCAGTTGCTCCGCCTTGAGCCCGGCGAGCACCTGGCCGTGCTGGTCCTGCACCACATCGCGGGCGACGGCTGGTCGCTGGCCCCGCTGGCCCGGGACCTGATCGGGGCCTACACCGCGCGGATCTCGGGCAACGCACCGATCTGGGCGCCGCTGCCGGTGCAGTACGCCGACTACACGATCTGGCAGCAGGAGCTGTTCGGATCCGAGGACGACCCGTCCAGCATCCTGTCCCAGCAGCTCGCCTACTGGAAGGACGCCCTCGCGGGCCTGCCGGAGCAGCTGGAGCTGCCCACCGACCGGCCACGTCCCGACCAGGCCTCCTTCCGGGGGGCGACGCTGCGGTTCTCCCTCGGCGCCGAGGTGCACCAGCGGATCGCCGAGCTCGCCCGGCAGACCCAGGCCTCGCCGTTCATGGTGGTCCAGGCCGCCTACGCGACACTGCTGACCCGGCTCGGCGGCGGCACCGACATCCCGGTCGGCTCCCCCATCGCCGGGCGCACCGACGAGGCGCTCGACGATCTCGTCGGCATGTTCGTCAACATGCTCGTGTTGCGGACCGACACCTCCGGCGACCCGACGTTCCGTCAGCTGGTCCAACGGGTCCGGGAGAGCGACCTCGCGGCCTACGCCCACCAGGACCTGCCGTTCGAACGGCTCGTGGACGTACTCAACCCCTCGCGGCACCTGGGCCGGCACCCGCTGTTCCAGAACGCGCTCACGTTCCAGAACAACCCCGAGGCGCGGCTGGAGATGGACGGGTTCACCGTCGAGGTCGAGCCGCTGAACGCCGGGGTCTCCCGGTTCGACCTGCTGATGGTGCTGACCGAGCGGTTCGCCGGCTCGGGTGCGCCCGCCGGGCTCGACGGCGAGCTCGAATACGCCCTCGACCTGTACGACCCCGCCACCGCGCGGACCATGGTCGAACGGTTCTCGCGGCTGCTGGAGAGCCTGCTCGCCGCCCCGGACGCGCCGGTGACCGACGCCGGGCTGATCTCGGACGCCGAACTGGCCACGGTCCTCGACTGGACCGGTACCGGCCGGTCCCCGGCGAAGCGGTCGACGATCACCGAGGTGTTCGAGGCGCAGGCCGCCCGGACGCCCGACGCGGTCGCGGTGACGTTCGACGGGTCGTCGCTGACCTACGGAGAGCTGAACGCCCAGGCCAACCGGGTCGCCCGGCTCCTGGTGGAGCAGGGCGCGGGACCGGAGCGGTTCGTCGCGGTGGAGTTCCCCCGCTCGGCCGAACTGGTCGTCGCGATGGTCGCGGTCCTCAAGTCGGGGGCCGCCTACGTGCCGATCGACCCGGACTACCCCGCCGACCGCATCGCCTACATGCTCGAGGACAGCTCGCCCGTCCTGACCCTGAACGCGGCCGTCCTCGCCTCGGCCGGCGGGTACGACCCGGGTGATCTCGGCGTCCGGATCTCACCTGCCCACCCGGCGTACGTGATCTACACGTCGGGTTCGACCGGTCGGCCCAAGGGCGTGGTCGTCCCGCACGGCAACGTGATCCGGCTGATGGAGTCCACCGACCAGTGGTTCTCCTTCGGGCCGGACGACGTGTGGACGCTGTTCCACTCCTACGCCTTCGACTTCTCCGTGTGGGAGCTGTGGGGCCCGCTGCTGTACGGCGGCCGCCTCGTCGTCGTGCCCTACACCACCTCGCGTACGCCTGCGGACTTCCTCACCCTGCTGGCGGCCGAGCGGGTCACGGTCCTCAACCAGACCCCGTCGGCGTTCTACCAGCTCATGGCCGCCGACGCCGCGCAGCCCCTCGACCTCGCCCTGCGCTACGTGATCTTTGGTGGTGAGGCCCTGGAGCTCGGCCGGCTGGCCGGCTGGTACTCCCGGCACGCCGACGACGCCCCTGCCCTGGTCAACATGTACGGCATCACCGAGACCACCGTCCACGTCTCCTACCTGGCCCTCGACCAGATCTACTGCGCTGAGGCACCCGGTTCGATCATCGGCTCGGGCATCCCCGACCTCCAGGTGTACGTGCTGGACGACCGGCTGCGCCCCGTCCCGGCCGGGGTGGTCGGCGAGCTGTTCGTGGCCGGCGAGGGCCTCGCCCGCGGCTACCTCAACCGTCCCGACCTGACCGCCCAGCGGTTCGTCGCCCACCCCTTCGGCACCGGATCCCGGATGTACCGGACCGGTGACCTGGGCCGTTGGCTCGCCGACGGCAGCCTCGAGTACCTCGGCCGCAGCGACCAGCAGGTCCAGCTCCGCGGTTTCCGCATCGAGCTCGGCGAGATCGAATCGGCTCTGGTCAAGCACCCCGAGGTCACCGACGCCACCGTCCTGGTCCGCGACGACCGCCTCATCGGCTACGTCGTCGCCTCCGGCATCGATGCCGGTGAGCTCCGCCGGTTCGTCAACCAGGATCTCCCCGACCACATGGTTCCCGCCACGATCGTGGAGCTCCAGGCACTCCCGCTGACCGCCAACGGCAAACTCGACCGGGCCGCGCTGCCCGCCCCGGACTTCGCCGCCCACGTCACCGGTCGCGAGCCCGGCGACCGGAACGAGCAGATCCTGGCCGGCCTGTTCGCCGAGGCGCTCGGCCTCGAGCGGGTCGGCGTCGACGACGGGTTCTTCGACCTCGGCGGCGACTCGATCATCGCGATCCAGTTGGTCTCCCGGGCCCGCCAGTCCGGCCTGGTCATCACCCCGCGCGAGGTCTTCCAGTTCCAGAACGTCGCGGAGCTCGCGGCCGTCGCCCGGGAGGCCGGGGAGGCCGAGCAGGTCGAGGTCGAGCCGGCCGGAGCCGGAATCGGCCCCGTACCCGCCACCCCGATCGTCGCGTGGCTGCGTGAGCGCGGCGGCGAGGTTGACGCGTTCCACCAGGCCGTTCTGCTGCGGGTCCCCGGTGAACTCGGCGTCCCGAACCTGGTCGCCGCCCTGCAGGCCGTGCTCGACCGGCACGACGTGCTCAGAATGCGGTTGGAGCCCGGCTGGCTCCCGGTCGTCGGGGACACCGCTGACGCCGAACCCCTGGTCCACCGGGTCGACGGCATCGACGGCATCACCGCGCACGCCAGACAGGCCGCTGCCCGGCTGGACCCGCAGAACGGTGTCATGGCGCAGCTCGTCTGGTTCGACGCGGGCCCCGGCGTTCAGGGCCGCCTGCTGGTGATGTTCCACCACCTCGTCATGGACGGGGTGTCGTGGCGGATCCTGCTGCCCGACCTGGTCACCGCCTGGGCGCACGCCCTCGCCGGGCAGCCCGCCGACCTCGCCCCGGTCCCGACGTCGTTCCGCCGCTGGGCCCAGCGGCTCACCGCCGAGGCCGCCGACCCCGCGCGCGCCGCCGAACTGGACACCTGGATCGACCTGGTCGAAGGCCCCAACCCCAAGCTCGCCAAGCGGGCCCTGGATCCCGGTATCGACCTGGCGGGCACCGCCGGGCACCTGACCGTGACGCTGGCGCCCGAGACCACCGAGCCCCTGCTGACCACGGTCCCCGCCGTGTTCCACGGGCGGGTCAACGACGCGCTGCTCACCGGCCTCAGCCTCGCGGTGGCGCACTGGCGCAAACAGCGCGGCGGCCGCGGCACCGGCGTCCTGCTCGATCTCGAAGGCCATGGCCGCGAGGAGATCGTGTCGGGCGTCGACCTGTCCCGCACGGTCGGCTGGTTCACCACGATCCACCCGATCCGGCTCGACCCCGGCGTCGCCGACTGGGCCGAGGTCCGTGACGGCGGGGCCGCGGCCGGGCACGCGCTCAAGAAGGTCAAGGAGCAGCTGCGCGGCATCCCCGACAACGGGATCGGCTTCGGGCTGCTCCGCTACCTCAACGAGGAGACCGCCGAGGAACTGGCTGACCTGCCGCAGGCGCAGATCGCGTTCAACTACCTGGGCCGGGTCGCCCAGGACGACGGCGACTGGAGCCCCGCGCCCGAGCTGCTGCCGCCCGGCGAGGACCCCCGGATGCCGATGGCACACTCCCTGGAGATCAACGCGGTCACCCGCGACCTCCCGGGCGGTCCGTCACTGGAGATCACCTGGACCTGGCCGGACGCGCTCTTCACCCTTGAGGAGATCAGTTCGCTCAGCGAGTTCTGGCTCGAGGCCCTCCGCGGCCTGGTCGCGCACGCCCAGAGCGACGGCGCGGGCGGGTTCACCACCTCCGACCTCCTGGTCGACCTGGACCAGTCCGAGCTGGACCGCCTCCAGGAGGCGTGGCGCAACCGCTGACAGATCGGGTCATGGCCGCTCGCCGTGGGCACACAGCGCCCACACGGTCTTGCCCCGGCGGGCGACGGTCTGGGTGATGCCGTGCTTCGCGGCGTAGGCGGCGACGACCGCGAGGCCCCGGCCGCCCTCGGCGTCCGGGTCGAGCAGGGCGAGCGCGTCGCCGCCGGGCTCGGCCGGGAGGTCCGGTGAGCCGTCCCAGACCTCGACCATGATGCCGTCGGGCACGCGGCGCAGGCCCAGCTCCATCCAGTCGCCGGGGTTCGCCCGTGCCGCATTGGTGCCGAGCTCGTTGACGACGACCAGGGTGTCGTCGATCAGGTCCGGCAGACCCCAGGAGCGAAGGGCGGCCTCGGTGGTCCTGCGCAGGATACGCAGCGACGGATCGGCCGCCGGCGCGCACAGCCGGAGCTCCGCGTAGGGGATGGGGTTCATGTTCGTACCGCCTCAATTCTTGGAAACCTGAAGCGAGCATGTACGGAGCGTGTAACAGTGGTCACTGTTGCGTGAAATTCAGGAAACCCACGAAAACCCCTGGATGTGACTGATGGCCGTGCGGCAACTCCCCGATCCCCGAACCTCCATGGCGGCCCTCATCGCGCACCTGCTGCGGTTCCACCGCTCCAGCCACGGCGAGATCGGTGCCAGGGTCGGAGTCGTGATCGGGGTAGAGAAGGCTGAGGTTTCCAAGATCGAGCATGGAGACCATCCGCTCCGCGAAGAACATGCGAAGAGACTCGACCTGCATTGGAACACCGGCGGCCTGTTCGAGTTGCTGGTCTACTTCTCCCGGCTCGGGCACAACCCCGACTGGCTGGGTGAGAACTTCCGTCAGGAACAACGAGCGCTGGTCATCAAGATGTGGCACGGCGGACTCGTGCCCGGACTCCTCCAGACCCCCGACTACGCGCGCGCCGGTCTCGTCTCCGGCGGCGTTGTCGACGTGGACAAGGATCTGGAGATCCGCATGGGACGGCAGAAGATCCTCGATCGCTCTGACCCGCCCATGCTCTGGGCGATGGTCGACCAGTCCGCGCTCGATCGCCCCGCGGGCGGTGAGGCCATCATGTTCGCCCAACTCGCCCATCTCCTGGAGATGATGGAACGCCCCAACATCGGCCTCCGGGTCATCCCGAGATCCGAAGGCGTGCATACCGGCCTCGACGGAAACTTCAAGATCATGTCTCTGCCCGAGTGCGACGTCGGGTTCATGGAAGCGTGCATCGGCGGCCGTCTGCTCGCCGATCCCGCAGAGGTACGATCACTCATCATCCGCTGGGAACGCATCTCACAGCACGCACTGCCATTGGGCGCTTCACGCGACCTGATCAAGCACATCATGAAGGAGATGTCCGTATGACTCCTGTGTGGCGCAAGAGCAGCCGTAGCAGCACGACCGGAGGCGACTGCGTAGAAGTGGCCGCCCTGCCCGGAGCCGTCGGCCTCCGCGACTCCAAGAACCCCACCGCCCCCCATCACACCGTGAGCTACGAGGCCTTCGCGCGCCTCGTCACCGGTCCCAAAACCCGCTAGGCGTAGGCCCTGGACAACGCCCCACCGGCCCTCGGGAATGAATCCCTGAGGGCCGGGTCAGGGATCAGGCGAAGAGTTCGCCAGCCGTGGCCACGGTGGCCGCGCGAATGATCCAGTCGTCGAGCTGGGCGAGGTCGTCGCACGAGGTGATCTGGGCTCTGACCGCCTCGGGCACCGGGATCCCCCGGGCATCGAGGAACAGCAGGATCGAATCCGCCTTGCCCTCGGCCTTGCCCTCGGCCTCACCGTCTGCGAAGACGGCCTGGGCGAACTCACCCCGGTACTTGTAGGGACCGGACATGAGCGCCTCCTCGAGATCCATCCGGGTCGTGCGGGTTCCGCTGACGTAGACAACGTCAGTGTAGTGCTTGGCCCGTTCCGGGGGCAGAGCCTCCAGAGCCGCCATCAGAGCCGTGTAGATCGCCTTGCGGTGCTGGTCGTCGTCCCCGTGGACGATCGCCGACACGATCGCCCGGATCGGCCGGGCCCTTGCGATCCGGGCGTCGTCCACCCGGGGAAGCTCCTCAGGACCCACCACCAACGGGGTCAGCACGAGGCCCGGGTGGCCGTAGGTCATCGGACGCCGCCAGTACCTGGCCATGCCCCTGTTCGTGCAGATCACGAGGAGCATGACCTGACACTGCAGCACTGAGATCGTGCTCGCGAGGTACATCAGCCACGCGGCGGCGCGGGTCTCGTCCTTGTTGCGCTGGACCTCCACGATGATGGCGAGTTCGGGCCTGTGCGCGCC
>JBDSTJ010000036.1:0-6729 GCA_039928335.1 Streptosporangiaceae bacterium
GGTCGCCGACGGCCGGGACGCCGTGTCCGGTTTCCCCGTCGACCGGAACTGGGATCTGGACGCGCTGTTCGATCCCGACCCCGAGCACGAGGGCACGACCTACACGCGGACCGGCGGGTTCATCGACGACGCCGCGGGATTCGACGCGTCGTTCTTCGGCATCAGCCCGCGGGAGGCGCTCGGCATGGCACCGCAGCAGCGGCTCGCGCTGGAGGCCTCCTGGGAGGCGATCGAGTACGCCGGTCTCGATCCCGAGTCGTTGCGGGGCAGCGACACCGGGACCTTCATCGGGTGCGACCATCTCGACTACTACTCCGACCCGTCACAGGTGCCCGAGGGCTCCGCCGGGTACTTCACGATCGGCAACTCGGCGAGCGTGGTGTCGGGCCGGGTCGCCTACAGCCTCGGTCTGGAGGGCGCCGCCGTCACAGTGGACACGGCCTGCTCGTCGTCACTGGTGGCCATGCACCTGGCCGCGCAGTCCCTGCGCCAGGGCGAATGCTCGCTGGCCCTCGCCGGCGGGGTCGCGGTGATCTCCTCGTCTGCTCCGTTCGTGGGTTTCAGCTCGCTGCGCGCCCTCGCCCCGGACGGCCGGTCCAAAGCCTTCTCCGCGGACGCCGACGGCATGACGATGTCGGAGGGCGTCGGTGTCCTGCTGCTGGAGCGACTGTCGGACGCCCAGCGCAACGGCCACCGGGTGCTGGGCGTCGTCCGGGGTTCGGCGGTCAACCAGGACGGCACCAGCAACGGCCTGACCGCACCGCACGGCCCGTCCCAGCAGCGGGTGATCGCGCAGGCGCTGGCCAACGCCCGGCTGTCGCCGGCCGACGTCGACGTGGTCGAGGCGCACGGCACCGGTACTGCGCTGGGCGATCCGATTGAGGCCCAGGCCCTGCTGGCCGCCTACGGGCAGAGCCGGGACCAGCCGTTGTGGCTGGGGTCGGTGAAGTCCAACATCGGGCACGCCCAGATGGCCGCGGGTGCGGCGGGCGTGATCAAGATGGTGATGGCGATGCGGCACGAGCTGCTGCCGGCCTCGTTGAACATCACCGAGCCGACCCCGCAGGTGGACTGGTCCGCCGGGGCGGTCCGGCTGCTCACCGAACCGGTCGGCTGGCCCGAGGGCGAACGGCCGCGCCGGGCGGGGGTGTCGTCGTTCGGGATCTCCGGTACGAATGCCCACGTGATCTTGGAACAGGCTCCGGTGTCCGCTGAGCCCGCGCGGCCGGTCGCCGACGGTGGGGTGGTGCCGTGGGTACTGTCGGCGCGCAGTGATGCCGCGTTGCGGGGTCAGGCCGCGGCGTTGGCGGCCCATTCCACGGACGCGTCCCCGGTGGAGGTGGGATGGTCCCTGGCCACGACCCGGTCGGTGTTCGACCACCGGGCCGTCGTGATCGGAGAGGACCGGGACGGGTTGCTGGCGGGGGTAGCGGCGTTCGCTGCGGGCGAGCCGCACCCGGACGTGGTCCAGGCCGCTGGGATGGAGCCCGTCGGTGGTCAGACGGTGTTCCTGTTCAGTGGTCAGGGCAGCCAACGCGTCGGCATGGGTGCCGGACTCTACCACCGGTTCCCCGTGTACGCGGCGGCGTTCGACGAGATCTGCGGCCTGTTGGACCCGCATCTGCAACACCCGTTGAAGCAGACCGTGTTCCACGGCCCCGCCGAACTGCTGGACCACACCACCTACGCGCAGGCCGGACTGTTCGCCCTGCACATCGCGCTGGCACGCCTCCTGGAGTCGGCCGGAGTGGTCCCCGACGTGGTCATCGGACACTCCATCGGCGAGATCGCCGCCGCGCACCTCGCCGGAGTCCTCGACCTCCCCGACGCCTGCACTCTGGTCGCCCTACGGGCCACCCTGATGGGAACCCTCCCACCCGGCGGGGCCATGGCAGCGATCCAGGCCACCCCCGACGAACTAGCCGGACAAGCCGACATCGCCGCACTCAACACCCCCGACAGCACCGTCATCTCCGGGCCGGCAGACCAAGTCACCGCCGTCGTTCAGGCCTGGGCCGAGCGTGGCAGGAAGACCAAGACCCTCACGGTCAGCCACGCCTTCCACTCCGCCCTGATGAACCCCATCCTCCCCGAGTTCATGCAGGCCATCAGCGGACTCACCTACCACCCACCGACCATTCCGCTGATCAGCAACCTCACCGGGCTCCCCGCCGACGAAAAGATCACCACCCCCCAGTACTGGGCCGACCACATCCGCCGACCGGTGCAGTTCCACCCCGCCATCACCCGCACCGCACCCACCACCGGCGTATACCTGGAGGTCGGACCCGACCCGGTCCTCGCCACCAGCACCCAGCACACGCTCCACCACCTCAGTGGCGGTCAGGGCGAACGCCCCGCGCCAGTGGTGGTGGCCGCGCTCACCCGGCAGCGCCCCGAAGTGACGGCGTTCCTGGGCGGGCTGGCCCAGTTGCACACGAGGGGAGCCCGTGTCGACTGGGCGGCTCTCTTCCCTGCGAACCAGCCGCGCACGGTTCCCCTCCCCACTTATGCCTTCCAGCACCAGCGGTTCTGGCTGGCTCCCGTCACCCGGCCCGCCGGGGAGGATGAAGCCGAGACCCAGCTCTGGCACGCCATCGAAGACCTCGACATGGACACCCTCAGCCGCACTTTTCAGACGGCCGAGGTCGACGCGCTGCTCCCCGCGCTGCCCGTCCTGTCGGCGTGGCGGCGTCGCCACCGGGAACAGGACCTGCTCGGCTCCTGGCGGTACGAGATCACCTGGGACCGCCTGCCCGAGGCCGACGCTCCGCGGCTGAGCGGCATCTGGCCGGTTGTCGTCCCGGACGGCTTCGCCGGGCATCCCGCCGTCCGGGCCGCCGTCGAGGCCCTGGAAACCCACGGTGCGACCGCGGTCCTGCATTCGATCGAGTCCCTCCCCGGCACGGAGGCCACCGGGGTGCTCAGCCTGCTGGCCCTGGACGAGGCGGCGCTCCCCGACCACCCGGCGGTACCGGCCGGACTGGCGGGCACGACCGCCCTCCTGCGGGCTCTGGCCGACGCCGGGACGACCGCCCCGCTGTGGTGCCTGACCCAGGGCGCGGTGTCGGTCTCGCCCACCGACCCGCTGCCCAGCCCCGTGCAGGCCCAGGTCTGGGGCCTGGGCCGGGTCGCGGCACTGGAGCACCCGCGGCTGTGGGGTGGTCTGATCGACCTGCCGGGCACAGTCGACGAGCACACCCCCGTCCGGCTCGCCGCGCTGCTCTCACCCGGCCAGGCCGAGGACCAGATCGCCCTTCGCGGTCCGGCGGCCTCCGCGCGGCGACTGCGGCACGCCCCAGCACGCGCGGCCGGTACCGACCGGCCACCCACGGGCACCACCCTGATCACGGGCGGCACCGGCGGGCTGGGCGCGCAGGTGGCCCGCTCGCTCGCCGCACGCGGCGCCCCCCACCTGCTGCTCATCAGCCGGCACGGCCCTGGAGCCGCAGGAGCGGACGAGCTCGCCGCCGAACTGACCGAACTGGGCTCCGCCGTCACCATCCGCGCCTGCGACGTCTCCGACCGCGCCGCACTGCAGGCACTCCTCGCCGAGCACCCGCTGACCGCAGTCGTCCACGCCGCCGGGGTGGCCGAGGTCGGGCCGATCGCGGAGCTCGATCCCGGCCGGCTGCAGAGCTCGCTCCAGGCGAAGGCCCTCGGTGCCGCCCACCTGCATGAACTCACGCAGGATCATGATCTGAGCATGTTCGTGATGTTCTCCTCGAACGCTGCGACGTGGGGCAGCGGTCAGCAGGGGGCCTACGCCGCCGCCAACGCCCGTCTGGACGCCCTGGCCGAACACCGGCGTGGTCTTGGGCTGCCCGCCACCAGCGTGGCCTGGGGGCCATGGCGCGACACGGGAATGGCCGCCGAGCAGAGCACCCTCGACTACCTCAGGCGGCGCGGACTGTCGCCCCTGCCGTCTGATCTGGCCATCAAGGCGCTGCAGGACGCCCTCGACCACGACGACGTCACCGTGACGATCGCGGACGTCGACTGGGACAGGTTCGCCGCCGCGTTCACCGCCCAGCGCGCCAGCCGACTCCTGGCCGACCTGGTGACCGTGGCACAACCGGACGACTCCCCTGCCGCCCATCCGCTCCGGCGGCAACTGCTGAACCGCGGCCCCGCCCAGCAGCACCAGTTCCTCCTCAAGCACATCCAAGCCCAGGCCGCCGCCGTCCTCGGCCATAGCGATCCGGAGGCGATTGCGGCCGGGCAGCCGTTCCAGGAGCTCGGGTTCGACTCCCTGACCGCGGTCGAACTCCGCAACCGGCTGCGCGCCTCCACCGGACTCGACCTTCCGCCGAGTCTGGTCTTCGACCAGCCGACCCCCGCGGTGCTCGCCCGGTACCTGCGCGCCGAACTCACCGGCCTGCAGGAGGCCGTCGCGCTTCCCAACGCCGCCGGTGCGGTCGCCCAGGACGAGCCGATCGCGATCGTGGGCATGGCCTGCCGGTTCCCGGGGGGTGTCCGGTCTCCCGCCGACCTCTGGGACCTGGTGGCCGCAAACCGGGACGCCATCTCGGAACTGCCCTCGGACCGGGGCTGGAGTCTCGACACGCTCTTCCATCCCGATCCCGAGCATCTGGGCACCAGCTACGTTCGCGAGGGCGGTTTCCTCTACGACGCGGGCGAGTTCGACGCGGCCTGCTTCGGGATCAGTCCCCGCGAGGCGCTCGCCATCGACCCGCAGCAGCGCCTGCTGCTCGAGACCGCCTGGGAGACCTTCGAGAACGCCGGCCTCGACCACGCGTCGTTGAGCGGCAGCGACACCGGGGTGTTCACCGGCGGCACCTTCCAGGGGTACGGCACGTCCGGGAACTCCTCCGGACAGGACGTCGAGGGCTATCTGCTCGCGGGCGGGACACCGAGTGTCATGTCCGGCCGCCTGGCCTACACGTTCGGGCTGGAAGGGCCGGCGCTGACGGTCGACACCGCGTGCTCGTCGTCGCTGGTGGCGATGCACCTGGCCGCGCAGGCGCTACGCCAGGGCGAATGCTCGCTCGCCCTGGCCGGCGGGGTCGCGGTCATGGCGACGCCGACGACTTTCGTGGAGTTCTCCCGGCAGCGCGGCCTGGCCGCCGACGGGCGCTGCAAGCCGTTCGCGGCGGCGGCCGACGGCACCGGGTGGGGCGAGGGAGTGGGGCTGCTCCTGCTGGAACGGCTGTCGGACGCCCAGCGCAACGGACACCGGATCCTCGCGGTGATCCGCGGGTCCGCGGTCAACCAGGACGGCACCAGCAACGGCCTGACCGCGCCGAACGGCCCGTCCCAGCAGCGGGTGATCAGACAGGCCCTCGCCAACGCCCGGCTGTCCCCGGCCGACGTCGACGTGGTCGAAGCACACGGCACCGGTACCCGGCTTGGTGATCCGATCGAGGCTCAGGCTCTGCTCGCGACGTATGGGCAGGATCGTGATCGGCCGTTGTGGTTGGGGTCGGTGAAGTCGAACATCGGTCATACGCAGGCCGCCGCCGGGGTCGCGGGTGTGATCAAGATGGTGATGGCGATGCGGCACGGCGTGCTGCCTGCGTCGTTGCACATCGATGAGCCCACACCGCACGTGGACTGGAGCACCGGCGACGTACGGCTGCTCGCCGAGGCCGTCGACTGGCCGCAGGATGATCACCCTCGGCGGGCGGGGGTGTCGTCGTTCGGGATCTCCGGGACGAATGCGCATGTGATCTTGGAGGAGGTTGCTGATGTGGGGCCGGTGGAGTTCTCGTCGGCGGGTGGGGTGGTGCCGTGGGTACTGTCGGCGCGCAGTGATGCCGCGTTGCGGGGTCAGGCCGCGGCGTTGGCGGCCCATTCCACGGACGCGTCCCCGGTAGAGGTGGGATGGTCCCTGGCCACGACCCGGTCGGTGTTGGACCACCGGGCCGTCGTGATCGGAGAGGACCGGGAGGAACTACTGGCCGGTGTACGGGCCCTGGCCGCCGGGACCTCACACCCCGGCCTGGTCGAAACCCCGCAGACCACCGGCCAGACGGTGTTCCTGTTCAGCGGCCAGGGCAGCCAACACGTCGGCATGGGCGCCGGACTCTACAACCGGTTCCCCGTCTACGCCACCGCGTTCGACGAAGTCTGCGACCTCCTCGACCCGCACCTGGAACACCCCCTCAAACAGACCGTGTTCCACGGCCCCGCCGAACGACTCAACCACACCACCTACACACAAACCGGACTGTTCGCCCTGCACATCGCGCTAGCACGCCTCCTGAACTCCGCCGGAGTGGTCCCCGACACCGTCATCGGCCACTCCATCGGCGAGATCGCCGCCGCACACATCGCCGGAATCCTCGACCTCCCCGACGCCTGCACCCTCATCGCCGCCCGAGCCACCCTCATGGGAACCCTCCCACCCGGCGGAACCATGGCAGCAATCCAAGCCACCCCCGACGAACTAGCCGGACAAGCCGACATCGCCGCACTCAACACCCCCGACACCACCATCATCTCCGGACCAACAGACCAAATCACCACCATCACCCAACAATGGGCCAAAAAAGGCAGAAAAACCAAAACCCTCAACGTCAGCCACGCCTTCCACTCCCACCTCATGGACCCCATCCTCCCCCAATTCACCCAAGCCATCAGCAACCTCACCTACCACCCACCCACCATCCCCCTCATCAGCAACCTCACCGGACTCCCCGCCGACCACCACATCACCACCCCCCACTACTGGACCCAACACATCCGCCAACCCGTCCACTTCCACCC
>JBDSTJ010000037.1:0-4646 GCA_039928335.1 Streptosporangiaceae bacterium
AAGCCCTCGAGCCGCACCAGGAGCGCCTCGAGTTCGTGCTCGCGGTAGACGCGGTTGCCGACCCAACCGTCGCCGATCCGCGCGGCCCGCCGGAGCGCCACGTCACTGTCGCCGCCGATGTAGACCGGGACCTTCTCGGTCGGCACCGGGGAGATGCTCAGCGGGCCGAAGTCGTAGTGCTCGCCGTGGTGCTCGACCAGGCCGCCGCCCCACAGGGTGCGCAGGGCCGGGACCATCTCCTCCAGCCGCTTGCCCCGGGTGTGGAAGTCCTGGCCGGTCTGCAGGAACTCGTCCTTGCACCAGCCGACGCCGACGCCGAAGCGGACCCGGTTGTCCGACAGTGCGGCCGCGGTCGAGACGGACTTGGCCACGGTGAACAGGTCCCGAGCGACCGGGATGTAGACGTTGGTCGCGAAGTTGAGCCGTTCGGTCACCGCCGACATCGCGCCGATCGTCACCCACACGTCCGGCCAGTGCGTGTCGGGCTGGTAGGGCGGCTGACCGGTCGCGGAGTAGGGGTAGTGCGCCTCGTACTCGGCGTAGAAGATGTGGTCGGAGATGGCCAGGGTGTCGTACCCCAGCCGCTCGGCCGCCTTGGCCAACGGAAGGTAGTCCGACGTCTCGACGAACGCCGCGCCCAGCCAGAACTCCATGGGTCCTCCTCAAAAAAGGTGGGGGCCCACGACGGGCCCCCACCGATGCGAACTGACAACCGAACTGACGACCGAACTGGCGCCTAGTCCTGGAATTCGGGCATGACCTTGGTGGCGAACATCTCGAGGTTGCGCTTGACCGTGTCGAGCGGCAGGACGCCCTGCTGGCCCTGCATGAACATGCCGAACCATTCGAGGTCGGGCATCCGGTCGACCATGCGCTGGATGCCGCGCTTGACGTCGTCGGGGGTGCCGAGCAGGGCCATCTCGACCTCGTTCATGCGCTTGAAGTCACCCTTCTCGGGGGTGATCAGCTCGCGTGAGTCGTCCTCCTTCTTGCGGAGGACCTCGAGGTAGCCGAAGGGGCCGAAGAACTTGGCGAAGTCCTGGTGCATGGACTTGCCGTAGGTCTCCATGGCCTCCTCACGGGTGTCGGCCATGCCGACGATCTTGAGGATGCCGGTGTGCTCGCCGAGCCCGTAGTTGAGGCCGAGCTTGGCGCACTCGTCCTGGTAGAGCTTGGCCTTGGCCGCGTGGTCGTCGGGGTTCGGGGTGAACATCCAGGGCAGGATGCCCTCCTGCGCCGCGCGCTTGACCGAGCGGTCCGAGACGGTGAAGGGCTGCCAGAGCTCGGGGTGCGGGTTCTGGTAGGGCTTGGGGCAGACCGAGATCGCCTGGATGACGCCGTTCTCGTCGAGTTCGCCGGGAGCGCCGAACTTCTTGGTCCACTCCTGGGCCGGCCAGCCCTCGATGCCGGTGTCGAACGGGGCGGGCACCTCGTAGTCCAGCACGTCGCTCTTGTACCGCAGGGTGTCCTGCGCCCACGCCATCTTCATGATCTTCAGGACTTCGCCGAAGACGTCGAAGTTGCGGTTGTCGTCCTTGCCGCCCGGCATGCCGGTCGCGGCGGCCTTCCACCGCTGGCCCAGGACGTTCATCCACCGGTTCTGGTAACCGCGGGCGACGCCCAGCCGCAGCCGGCCCTTGCAGAAGTGGTCGAGCAGGGCCACGTCCTCCGCCGCGCGGATGGGGTCCCATGCCGGCAGCACCAGGCCGAGCGGTGCGAGCAGGATGTTCTCGGTCCGCGCCGCAAGGTCGGTCAGGAACATCAGCGGGTTGACCGAGAACTCGAAACCTTCCGAGTGGAAGTGGTGCTCGGTCATCATCAGGGCGTTGAACCCGAGTTGGTCGGCGAAGACCGCGATCTCACGGACCTCGTCGAGCAGCTTCTGGTACGACTCGATGTCGCGGCCGATGGGCCGCTTGGCGACGGCGTTCTCCTCGGCTGCGTAGCCCGATCCAGGGATCTGCGGGTTGAGGAAGATAGAAAATTTCACCGCGAACTTCTCCTCTAGAGGGATTTGAGCCAGGTTGTCAGGACGTGGACGAACTCGGCGGGCCGTTCTTCGTGCAGGCGGTGCCCGTTGCCGGGAAAGACGTGTGTCGTCGCCTTGAGGACGTCCCGCTCCCATTCCGCCCGCTCGGGGTCCGCCCACAGGGCGAGTACCGGCTGGGTGCGGCGGGAGAGGTAGGCCTCCGACTGGGGACGCAGGCCGATCTGGTCCTCGTCGACGAAGAGCGCCGCGAAACCCTGGACCTGAACGTGGGGGGCCGTCCCCAGGATCTTGCGGACGTGCCACTGCCTGATCTCCGGTGGGGAGGCCGGGGTGTAGAGGGTGGCGTCCATCTCCAGAGCCGTCGTGTGCGGGTGCTCGCGCAGCGCCGCGGCCAGGCCGGGCATGAAGGCGGCGACCCCGTCGCTCAGCCCGTAGCCCGCGTCGACGGTGACGACCGCCTTGACGAGTTCGGGGTGCTCGACTGCGAGGAACGACACGACCTGTCCGCCGAGAGAGTGACCGACGGCGATCACTTGGGGAATGCCGAGCTGAGTCAGGAACCGGGCGAGATCGTCGGCCATGGTGCGGGGCACGTTGCCCGTCTCCGGGACGGAGGAGTAGCCGTGGCCACGCAGGTCCACCGCGATGACGCGACGTTTCCTGCTCAGCGTGGGAATATGCCAGATCCAGTCGTGGGAGTCCGCTCCCATTCCGTGGACGAGGAGCAGGACCTCTCCCGCTGGTGGACCGTCGTCTGTGTAGAACAACTGGACGTCGCCCAGGTCAGCGAAGGGCATCTGTGGCAGCCTCCTCTCGTTTTTCGCGAACAAGCGCACGCTACATGAATGTAGGCTAACCGAGCAATCGCTTGGTCGATTCAGTGCCGAAAGTAACACCGGAGGAGTGAGGCCGTGCGCCTGGGGATCACGATGTTCGCGACCGACCGCACCATGCCCCCGCACGAGCTCGCCGTGGCGGCGGAGGAGCGCGGGTTCTCCTCGCTCTACCTGCCGGAACACACCCACATCCCGGTCAGCCGCACCACCCCGGCCCCGGCCTCGCCGGAGGCCTCGGGAGCCCGGCCGGGACACCTGCGCGGGACCTCGGGGGACGAGACCCTCCCGGCGGACTACGCCCGCACCCTGGATCCCTTCGTGGCGCTCTCGATCGCCGCCGCCGTCACCTCGACGATCACCCTCGGCACCGGAGTGTGCCTGGTCGCCCAGCGGGAGCCGATGGTGACGGCCAAGGCGGTCGCCTCGCTGCAGCACCTGTCCGGCGGCCGGTTCGTGTTCGGCATCGGCTACGGCTGGAACATCGAGGAGGCCGCCGACCACGGGGTCGACTGGGCCTCGCGGCGCGACCTCGTGCGGGAGAACATGCTCGGGATGCGGTCGCTGTGGACCGAGGAGGAGGCCGTGTTCAAGGGGCGGTACGTGTCGTATGAGCCCTCCTGGGCCTGGCCCAAGGCCCACGTGCCGGTCCTGCTCGGCGGGGGAGGCGGGCCGAAGCTGTTCGCGGCGATCGCCGAGTACGGCGACGGGTGGATGCCCGTCGGCGGTGCGGGCATCCGGGAGGCGCTGCCCCGGCTCGCCCAGGCCTATGAGGACGCCGGCCGGGACCCCGCCACGGCACGGATCGTCCCGTTCGGGACCCTGCCGAACGCGTCGAAACTCGACTACTACGCCACGTTCGGCATCTCCGAGGTCGTCCTGCGCGTCAACGGCGGCTCACGTGAGGACGTGCTTCCGGTACTGGACTCCTACTCTGCCTTTCTGCCGCGCGAGTGATGTTGCGGGGCATCCTGCCGAAGATCAGTGAGTGCATCGGCGCGATCGACCGCCAGTAGAGATGGCCCATCAGCCCGAGCGGGTGGAAGATCGCGCGCTGCTCGTAGCGCGTCCGGCCGTGGTCGGTCCTGATCGACAGCTCCAACCAGGCCAGGCCGGGCAGGTTCATCTCGGCCCGCAGCCGCAGCAGTCGGCCCGGCTGGATCTCCTCGACCCGCCAGAAGTCGACCGCGTCGGCGACCCGCAGCCGACGCGGATCACGCCGGCCCCGGCGCAGGCCGACGCCGCCGGCCAGCCGGTCGAGCAGACCGCGCAGTCGCCAGGCCACCGGCAGGGAGTACCAGCCGTTGTCGCCGCCGATCCCCTCGATCACCGTCCAGAGCGCCTCCGGCGTCGCCGTCGTGTACCGGCTGCGCTCGTCGGTGTAGAGCGAGCCGCCCGCCCAGTCGGGATCCGTCGGCAGCGGGTCGCTCGGCCGGCCCGGCGTGTCGGCCGACGACCAGCGGGTGGTCACGTTGGCCTCCCGAACCCGGGCCAGGGCCAGTTCGGCGGCACGGTCGAACCCGATCAGGCCGCCGGGCGGGTCCGGCACGTACTGGGCGATGTCGTGTTCGCGGCAGACGACCTCGGTGCTGAGCGACTCCACCAGCGGCCGGGCCAGTCCGCTCGGAACCGGCGTCACCAGGCCCACCCAGTGGCTCGACAGCTTGGGCGACAGCACCGGCACCGGCACGATCACCCGAGGCGGAAGCCCCGCGACCTTGGCGTGCCGCTGCATCATCTCCCGGTAGGTGAGAACTTCGGGTCCACCGATGTCGAAGCTCCGGCTGACCTCGGCCGGCAGGGTGGCCACGCCGACCAGATAG
>JBDSTJ010000038.1:0-9520 GCA_039928335.1 Streptosporangiaceae bacterium
GGCCCACGCCCAGGGGATCAGGGCCCAGCCGCGGGACCTGCTCAGGGCGATCCCCGGCTTGGAACTGCGTGAGATCGCCGATCCGGACGTGTGTTGCGGGTCAGCCGGAACCTACAACCTGCTCCAGCCGGAAGCGGCCCGGGAACTGGGCGACCGCAAGGCCGACAACGTGCGGACGACCGGCGCGAAGATCCTGGTCGCGGCCAATCCAGGCTGCTCGATGCAGATCGCGACCGCGCTGCGCCGCCAGGGTGAGGAGATCACGGTGGCGCACACGGCCCAGGTTCTGGACATCTCACTGCGCGGTTTGGGGTTGTCCGCCCTCGAAATCTGAGATGGGTTCATCTCCGCCCTGACCATGGCGTAGGCTGCCGCGACAACATGAATACCTATATTGGACCTTAGTCCATTAGTACCAGCCCCCAGGATGACTCTCATGTCTGGCAACCACCGCAACGTAGCCGGAAGCCGCCGCAAGCCGAAGAAGAACACCGGGCTCATCGCTCTCGCCGGCGTTCTCGTCACCGCGCTCGTCGTCGTCGCGATCGCGGCCGCCATGTTCGTCCTGGGGTCGTCGGGCGACCAATCAGACGCGTTGAGTTCCAGGCCGACCGGAACCGTTCCTGACGAGGCGGAGGTCAAGACCAACGCCCCCCAGGGCGGCGGCCCGCCGATGACGCTCACGAGCACCAACGGCTTCAAGTACTCCGTCAGCGCCCTGGACGGCCAGGTCGCCGACGGCAAGGCCTACATCGACTACGTGCTCACCAACGTCAGCGGCACCGAGGCCCTGCTCGAGGAGCCCGGCGACCTGTTCGTCACCAAGACCAAGGTCACCGACCAGAGCAAGTGCATGCCGCAGCCCGGCGCGGACGCGAACATGTGCTCGGTGCCCAACACGACCAGGATCGTCGCGGTGGTCGGCGCCTCCAAGCCGCCGGTGACCCGCGAGGGCGACAGGTACATGCCGGACGGCGCCGCCTACAAGCTGCGGATCACGACCGACAACGACGTCGACGCCTCGGTCACCCGCAAGGATCTCAAGCTGTACGTGTGGGACGCCCGCTTCATCAGCGACCGCTACGCCCACCAGGTGACGTTCCCCTGACGTACTCTCCCTAGAATCCAATTCAGGAAACAAGGAGAGTCGATGAGCGTACCGACAGCCGTCAAGGACCACATCCAGCAACTCGGCGGGGCCTTCATGTTCTCCCGCGAGGCCAAGGACTATGCCCGGGAGGTCGGCGTCGAGGGCTTCATCGGCCCGTACATGCGCGGCCGGGCCGGCGTCCTGGGCGACGTCGACGCCGACGTGGTCACCGCGGCCGTCGGGTTCTTCCCCGCCGACGCCGTGCGCGCGGCCTGGGAGTCGGTGCCCGTCCCGGCCGCCACCGCCGCGGCCGCCTACGCGCGCGCCGCCCAGAACTTCGGCCGCCGCAAGCTCGCCGGCTTCACCGAGTCCGACCGCCTCGCCGAACTGCTCCGGGCCGTGGTCGACAACGGCGACGTGGCCGGGGTCCCGCTGTTCGCGGGCTGGCGCGCGGTGCCGCTGCCCGAGGACGGCCCCGGGCGGGTCCTCCAGCTGACCCACACGCTGCGCGAGCAGCGAGGCGGCCTGCACTTCGTGGCGACCTACGCGGGTGGCCTCACCCCGATGCAGGCCGTGCTGATCGGCGGCTCGCCGATGGCCGACGGGGCGACCCAGGCCAAGATGTACGGCTGGCAGGAGCCCTTTCCCGAGATCACCGACGAGCTCCGCGCCCGGTGGAACCAGGCCGAGGAACTGACCGACACCCTGGTCGGCCCGGCCTTCGACGTGCTCAGCGCACGCGAGGGCGAGGAGCTGGTCACGCTGCTCGCTCAGGCGCACACCACCGTTTTCCGCCGCTGACCCGCAAATCTCCGATGCTCAAACCAGCCAACCCACACCCGATATCTTGCTCAACGTGATAGAGCAGTGGCGTTGAGTCACGTTTACGGGGAGGTGTCGGATGGCGGGGTTCCTCGTTCGTCGGTTCCTGGGCTACCTCGTGCTGGTCGTGGTCGCCTCGGGACTGGCCTACGTGCTGGCCGCGTCGGCGCTCAATCCGCGCGCCGACTTCGAAGGCCGCAACCCCCGGCCCGCCGACAGCGTGATCGACGCCCAGCTGAACGCCCTCAACCTCAACGACCGCACACCCGTGCTCACCCGGCTGGAGACCTGGGCCACCGGGGTGGGGCACGGTGACTTCGGCCGGACCTGGGAGGGCGGCAGCGTCAACGCGGAGCTGGGCCGGCGGGTCTGGGTGAGCCTGCGGCTGCTGTTCTTCGGCACTCTTCTGGGCGCGACCGCAGGGGTGCTCCTCGGGGCCTACGCGGCGGTGAACCGGTACCGGGCAAGCGACCGGCTGATCGCGCTCGCCTCCTTCGTCGTGCTGGCCGTCCCGGTGTTCGTTCTCGCGGTGCTCCTGCAGCTCGGCGCGCAGTCGACGAACAACGCGACCGGACTGCCGCTGTTCGCCTGGGTCGGTGAGTACGAGCCGGGCGCGGGTCTGGGCAGCCGCCTCCAGCACCTGGTCCTGCCGACCCTCACCATCGCGGTCGGCCAGATCGCGATCTACAGCCGCTACCAGCGCAGCATGATGCTCGACGTGCTGGAGGCCGACTTCGTGCGGACCGCGATGGCCAAGGGCCTGCGCCGCCGCGACGCCCTGCTCAGGCACGGGCTCCGGACCGCGCTGATCCCGGTCACGACCTACTTCGCCTACAACTTCGGGCTGCTGCTGCTCGGCGCCGCCTTCACCGAGAAGATCTTCGGCTGGCACGGCATGGGCGAGTGGGTGATCGACTCGGTCGGGCGCGGCGACGTCAACGCGGTCGCGGCCTTCAACTGCTTCGCCGCGCTGCTGGTGCTGCTGGCCGGGCTGACCTCCGACACCGCCCAGGCGCTGCTCGACCCGAGGATCCGGCGATGAGGGGGACCCTGGTCCTGGCCAGGCTGCGGCGGCACCCGGCGGCCCTGGCCGGCTTCGTGACGCTCACGGTCCTGTTCGTGCTCGCCTTCGCGGGCCCGTGCGCGGCCCGCTGGGACTGGAACCAGATCGACTTCACCGCCTTCCGCCGCCCGCCGTCCGCCCAGCACTGGTTCGGCACCACCGCCACCGGCCGGGACGTCTACGCCCTGACCCTGCGCGGCATGCAGAAGTCCCTGGTCATCGGCCTGCTGGTCGCGGTCCTGTCCACCGGCCTGGCGGCCCTGGTCGGTGCGTTCGCCGGCTATCTCGGCGGCTGGCCGGACCGGCTGCTGATGTGGGGCGTCGACCTGCTGCTCGTGCTGCCCTCCTTCCTGCTGGTCGCGGTGCTCTCCCCCAGCCTGCGCGGGACGTCCTGGGTGCTCCTGGTCCTGCTGCTGGCGGCGTTCATGTGGATGGTGACCGCGCGGGTCGTCCGCGGCCTGACCCTGTCGCTGCGCGAGCAGGAGTACGTGCTGGCCGCGAGGTTCGTCGGCGTCAGCACCCCCCGGATCATCTTCCGGCACATCCTGCCCAACCTCGCCGCACTTCTGATCATCGACGCGACCCTCAACGTGAGCCTCGCGATCATCACCGAGAGCGGCCTGTCCTACTTCGGCTTCGGTGTGCAGCCACCCGACAGCTCGCTCGGCACCGTCATCGCCGACGGCGCGGGAGCGGCCACCACCTACCCCTGGCTGTTCGCCCCCGCCGCCGCCCTGCTCGTCCTGACCGTCCTGGCCGTCAACCTCGCCGGCGACGGCCTCCGCGACGCCCTGGAGGCCCAGTGATCCCGAATGCCCGTGAGCATGGACCGGTTCTGGAGGTCCGGGAGTTGCAGGTCTCCTTCGGCGGGAAGGCGGCCGTGCGGGGAGTGAGCTTCGAGGTCGCGGCCGGTGAGGTGCTGGGGGTCGTCGGGGAGTCCGGTTCTGGCAAGTCCGCGACGGCGCTGGCCGTGATGGGGCTGCTGCCCGCCGCCGGGAGGGCCGGCGGCGAGGTGCTGCTGCGGGGCGAGCAGCTGCTGGGACGGCCCGACCGGGAGCTGGCCGGGGTGCGCGGCAGACACCTGGCGATGATCTTCCAGGATCCGCTGTCGGCGCTGACACCGGTCTTCACGATCGGCGACCAGATCGCCGAGACGGTGCGGATCCACACCGGGGCTACCGCCAGAGCCGCTCTGGCCAGGGCCGTCGAGCTGCTGGACCTCGTCGGTATCCCGGCGGCCAGGGCCAGGTCGTTCCCGCACGAGCTCTCCGGCGGGATGCGGCAGCGGGCGATGATCGCGATGGCCATCGCCAACGACCCGCTGGTGCTGATCGCCGATGAGCCCACCACGGCTCTCGACGTGACCGTGCAGGCCCAGATCCTCGAAGTGCTGCGGCTGGCCCGCGAGGCGACCGGCGCGGCCCTCGTGATGATCACCCACGATCTCGGTGTGATCGCCGGCTGCGCGGACCGGATCGCGGTCATGTACGGCGGCCGGCTCGTCGAGCAGGGCCCGGTCCAGGACGTGTTCGACCGGCCGAGGCACCCGTACACCTCGGGTCTGCTCCGGGCCGTGCCGCGCCTGGACTCCGCGCGCCGGCTCCTCCCGATCGAGGGTTTCCCGCCGCAGCGGCCCGAGCCCGGCTGCCAGTTCGCCCCGCGCTGCCCCCTGGTGTCCGAGGCCTGCACCCAGGCCGAACCCCGGCTCCCCGACGCCCCCCACTCCGCCGCCTGCATCAAGCCGACGCAGCGGCGCGGCGAAAGCGAACACGAAGACGAGGCGACCGTGGTCATGAAGGTCTTCCCCGAACCCCGGCAGGTGCTGGAGGTCAGGGGGCTGGTGCGGCATCACAGAGTGAACCGGGGGGCTTGGGTGAGACGGCGGGCAGGGGTCGTGCGGGCAGTGGACGGCATCAACCTGGACGTGCGGGAGGGCGAGACACTCGGGCTCGTCGGCGAGTCGGGGTGCGGCAAGACGACGGCATTGATGGAGATCCTCAGCCTGCGCAGGCCGCAGGACGGAACGATCTCGGTGCTCGGGCAGGACACCGCGACGCTGTCGCGACGGGACCGCAGGGCGCTGCGCGGCGAGGTCCAGGTGGTCTTCCAGAACCCGATGGCCTCGCTCGACCCCCGGATGCCGGTCGGTGACATCATCGCCGAGCCACTGGTCACCCATGGCAGGCCGGACCGGGTCGGCGAGTTGCTCGCCCTGGTCGGGCTCGACCCGGGCGACGCCGGGCGCTACCCCCGGGAGTTCTCCGGCGGCCAGCGCCAGCGCGTCGGAATCGCCCGCGCGCTGGCCCTGGCTCCCCGGCTGATCGTGCTGGACGAGCCGGTGTCGGCCCTGGACGTGTCGGTGCAGGCCGGGATCCTCAACCTGCTCCGGGACCTCAAGGACCGGCTGGGGCTGGCCTACCTGTTCGTCTCGCACGACCTCGCCGTGGTCCGGCAGCTCGCCGACCGGGTGGCCGTGATGTACCTGGGGCGGATCGTGGAGACCGGACCGGTCGAGCAGATCTACTCCGCGCCCAACCACCCCTACACCCAGGCTCTGCTGTCGGCCGCGCCCGTGCCGGATCCGCGCGCCGAACGGGCCAGGATGCGGGTTCCGCTGCCGGGCGAAGCGGTGCCGGTCGCCGCGGGCTGCGAGTTCCGTCCGCGCTGCCCGCGGTACATCGCGTTCGGCGAACCGACGGTCTGCGGGTCGCACCGGCCCGATCCCTCTCCCCAGGGCCTGGCCTGCCACTTCCCCCAGCACGAATTCGCGGTGTCCCGATGAATCGGCTCATGGTCATCTGCCTGCTGGCGGCGGGATGCGCCGCGCCCGACACCGTCTCCACAACCGGGCCGGTCAAGGCGGCCGAGATCAACCCGCAGCCCCGGTCCGAGCTGCGCGGCGGCGGCACGCTGCGCTGGCCGCTGTTTGAGTTCCCAGCTCAGTGGAACTATGCCCAGGTCAACGGCACCCGCGGGTCCGTGGACTATGTGACCAGGGCCCTCATGCCCTACGTCATGTCCACCGACGCCGAGGGCCGCACCAGGCCCGATCCCGACTATGTGCTCTCGGCCGGGATCGTCGATACCCAACCCGCGCAGGTCGTACGTTATGTACTCAATCCGAAGGCCCACTGGTCAGATGGAAAGCAGATCACCTACCGGGACTTCGCCGCGCAGGCCAAAGCGCTGTCGGGGAAGGCCAAAGGGTTCAGGATCGGATCCTCCAGCGGGTACCGGCAGATCGGCGCGGTCCACCAGGGCAGGAACGACCACGAGGTGCTGGTCAGTTTCGCGACGCCGTTCGCGGACTGGCCCTCGCTGTTCGCGCCCCTGTATCCGGCGGCCACGAACTCCGACCCGGACCTGTTCAACGACGGCTGGCAGGGCCGTTTCCTGCAGACCGCGGGCCCGTTCAGGCCCGGGAAGATCGACCCGACCACCAAGACGATCACCATCGTCCGCAATCGCGGCTGGTGGGGCAGGCCCGCCAAGCTCGACTCGATCGTCTTCCGGATCATGGACACCTCCGCGATGCCCGGCGCGTTCGCCAACGGCGAGGTGGATCTGCTCGACATCGGCGGCGACGCCAACGCCTACGCGCGGGCCAAATCCGTGCCCGGCACCGTCATCCGGCGCGCGGGCGGCCCCGACTGGACCCAGATCACCCTCAACGGGGCCGGCCCGGTCCTCGGCGACATCCGGGTCCGGCGGGCGGTCGCGCTCGGGGTGAACCGCAGGTCGATCGTCGATTCGGCCCTGCAGGACCTCGACTGGCCGGTCCGCACCCTCGGCAATCACTTCCTGATGAACAGCCAGGTCGGCTACCGCGACAACTCGGGCGACCTGGGCGGCTACGACCCCGGCCGGGCGCGCAGGCTGCTCGACGAGGCCGGCTGGCGCATGTCCGGTGACCGCAGGGTCAGGGACGGCAAACCGCTCATGTTGCGCTTCGTCATCCCCTCCAGCGTCGCGAGCGCCCGTAACCAGGCCGAACTGGTCCAGGCGATGCTCGGCGAGATCGGCGTCGGTGTGGACATCCGTCCGGTCGCCGCCACCGACTTCTTCGACAAGTACGTCACACCCGGCGACTTCGACATCGTCCCGTTCTCCTGGCTGGGCACCCCGTTCCCCGCCTCGTCCATGCGCTCGATCTTCGTCCGCCCGAGCGGCGGCGACATCCAGCAGAACTTCGCCCGGGTCGGCACCGCCGCCATCGACAGGGCCCTGGACCGGGCCGGCCGCGAACTCGACCCCGGCAAGGCCCGGGCCCTCATCCAGGAGGCCGACCGCCTCATCTGGCAGCAGGTCACCGTTCTGCCGCTCTTCCAGCGCCCGCAACTCATCGCCGTCCGCAGGAACCTCGCCAACTTCGGTGCCCGGGGCTTCCAGGACCTCTCCTATGAGGACATCGGCTACACCGGCTGATCCCGGGTCAGCGCAGTTCGCCGTCGGCCACCAGGACCGCGGGTCCGCTGAGGTAACCGGTGTTGTCAGCGAAGGTGACGGTCACCCGGCCGCCCAGGACGTCCACGATCCACTCCGAAGGGTCGGAGCGGGGGTCGGACCCCGAGTTCGCGGCTGCGGCGGCCGCGGCGGCCACCGCGCCGGTACCGCACGAACGGGTCTCTCCGGAGCCGCGTTCGTGGACGCGCATGGTGACGTGGTGGTCGCCGACCGGTGCGAAGAACTCGACGTTGACGCCTTCGGGGAAGTCCCCGGCGGAGAAGCCAGGGGCGCGGCCCAGGTCGAGGTCGGCGACAGAACCGGTGATCTGGCAGGCCAGGTGGGGGTTGCCCATCGAGACCCGCAGGCCGCGGTAGGTCCGGTCGGCCACGTCGGCGGTGCTCTCGCCCAGCAGGACGGGCGCGCCGAGGTCGACGGTGACATCCCCGGTCCCGGCCAGCCTGACGGCCCTGAGGCCGGCCCGGGTCAGGACCTGGAACTCACCGGGAGCCGCGAGGCCGGAGTCGACCAGGTAGCGGGCGAACACGCGAAGGCCGTTGCCGCACATCTCGGCGATGGAGCCGTCTGCGTTGCGGTAGTCCATGAACCACTCGGCCTCCTCGGCCCTGACCGCGCGCAGGATGCCGTCCGCGCCGATCCCGGCCCGGCGGTCGCAGATCCGTGCGACCAGCTCGGGGGTGAGGTCCAGGAGGCCGTCGGGGTCGGGCAGGATCACGAAGTCGTTCTCGGTGCCGTGACCCTTGGTGAATCTCATGAGCAGATCCTAAGTGCCCGGTCGAGCAGGTCCGGGGCGTCGTAGGGCAGCCAGTGGATGCGCGGGTCCCGCCTGAACCAGGACTCCTGGCGGCGGGCGAACCGCTTGGTGGCCCGTACCGTCTCCGCGCGGGCCTCGTCCTCGCTCCACTCCCCGGCCAGGAACCGGAGCACCTGGGCGTACCCGAGGGCCAGACCCGCGGTCCTGCCCTCGCGCAGGCCGGGCAGCGCCCTGACCTCCTCCACGAAGCCCGCCTTCCACATCCGGTCGACCCGCAGGGTGATCCGCTCGTCGAGGTCGGGGCGGGGCACGAGCAGGCCGATCTGGGCGGTCAACGGGTCGAGGTAGCGGTTCTGCGGCAGGTGTGCGGTGAACGGTCGGCCGGTCAGCTCGATGACCTCCAGTGCCCGGACGAGGCGGCGGCCGTTGGTCGGCAGGATCGATCTGGCGGCCGCGGGATCGGCGACCCGCAGGCGGTCGAACAGGGCACCGGAGCCGGTGGCCTCGAGCTCGGCCTCGAGCCGCTCCCGGACGGCCGGGTCGGTGCCGGGGAACTCCAGTTCGTCCAGGGCGGCGCGGACGTAGAGGCCGGAACCGCCGACCAGGACGGGGATCCGGCCGCGGCCCTGGATCTCCTCGATGACCCCGCGAACCAGGTTCTGGTACGCCGCGACGCTGGCGGCCTCGGTGACGTCCCAGACGTCGAGCAGGTGGTGCGGGACACCCCTGCGCTCCGCCTCGGCGATCTTCGCGGTGCCGATGTCCATGCCCCGGTAGAGCTGCATCGAGTCGGTGTTGACCGCTTCACCGCCCAGGCCGAGGGCCAGCCCGACGGCCAGATCGGACTTCCCGGCCGCGGTGGGGCCGACTACTGAGATCACATTCACGGATTATCGGTTTCCAGCTGGGTAGTTAACGGACCAGGGCTTGGACCCTTCAGTCAAGTATCAGGGGGCTACCGATGACGTTCACACAGAAGATCATGGACCTGCTCGGCAAGAACGCCGACAAGGTCGGCCCGGCCGTCGACAAGGCCGGCGACATGATCGACAAGAAGACCGGCAACAAGTACAAGAACCACGTCGACACCGCCCAGAAGGCTGCCAAGGACGCCGCGGCCAAGGCCGCCGCCCAGCGGCAGAGGCCGACGTCGAACTCCTAAGCTCCACCAGGCCACGAGGTATCCCACGCCGTAGGGAGCCTCGGCGGCCAGCAGCTCGCCGGTGAACCCGGTGTCACCGGCGGCTCCGGCGAGCACCTGCCACGCCGCCCGCCCGGCGACCTGGAGTTCCCGCGCGAGTGCGGGGTCCAGGGTTCCGAGCGCGGC
>JBDSTJ010000039.1:0-6360 GCA_039928335.1 Streptosporangiaceae bacterium
ACAGGGTCGTCGTCCTCGTTGACGACGTGCTCTTCTCCGGCCGGACGATCCGCGCGGCGCTCGACGCGCTGAGCGAGTTCGGCCGCCCGCGCGCCGTCCAGCTCGCGGTGCTGGTCGACCGGGGCCACCGGGAGCTGCCGATCCGGGCCGACTACGTCGGCAAGAACCTGCCGACCTCGCTGCGGGAGACCGTCAAGGTCCTGCTCAGTGCGGTCGACGGACGTGACGCGGTCCTGCTGGGACCCGCGGCGGTAACGGGGGAAGAGCAACTTTGAAGCGCCACCTGATCTCCGCGGCGGACCTGACCAAGGACGACGCGCTGCTCGTACTCGACACCGCCGACGAACTCGCCCAGATCGCGGGCCGGTCGGTCAAGAAGCTCCCCACGCTGCGCGGGCGCACCGTGGTCAACCTGTTCTTCGAGGACTCCACCCGCACCCGGATCTCCTTCGAGGCCGCCGCCAAGCGGCTGTCCGCCGACGTGATCAACTTCTCGGCCAAGGGATCCAGCGTGTCCAAGGGCGAGTCGCTCAAGGACACCGCGCTGACGCTGGAGGCGATGGGCGCCGACGCCGTCGTCATCCGGCACAACGCCAGCGGCGCCCCCTACCGGCTCGCCGACTGGATCCGGGGCAGCGTCGTGAACGCCGGCGACGGCACGCACGAACACCCCACCCAGGCCCTGCTCGACGCGTTCACGATGCGCCGCCACCTCGGCGAACTCGAAGGCCGCAAGATCACGATCGTGGGCGACGTCCTGCACAGCCGGGTGGCGCGCTCCAACGTGCTCCTGCTCAGCACCCTCGGCGCGGACGTCACCCTGGTGGCCCCACCGACGCTCATGCCCGTCAGCGTGGCCACCTGGCCCTGCAACATCTCCTACGACCTCGACTCGACGCTCGCCAAGAGCGACGCGATCATGATGCTGCGGGTCCAGCAGGAACGGATGAACGCCGCCTACTTTCCGACCGTCCGGGAGTACAGCCGCCGCTACGGCCTGTCCTGCGAACGGTTCGCCCAGCTCCCCGAGCACGCCATCGTCATGCACCCCGGCCCGATGAACCGCGGGGTCGAGATCGCCGCCGAGGTGGCGGACTCCCACCGCTCCACCATCGTCGAGCAGGTCGGCAACGGCGTGAGCGTCCGCATGTCCGTCCTGTACCTCCTGCTCGGCGGATCCGAGCCCGCGATCGGAGCGACCCTGTGAGTACCTACCTGATCAAGAACGCCGGGATCCTCGGCGGGGAGGTCCGGGACATCCTGGTCCGGGACGGCGCGATCGCCGAGGTCGGCGCGGACCTGGCCGACGGCGACGCCGAGGTCCTCGACGCGACCGGGCTGATCGCCCTGCCGGGCCTGGTGGACCTGCACACGCACCTGCGCGAGCCCGGCCGGGAGGACGCCGAGACGGTCCTGACCGGCACCCGTGCGGCCGCCAGGGGCGGTTTCACCGCCGTGCACGCCATGGCCAACACCTACCCGGTGGCCGACACCGCGGGCGTGGTCGAGCAGGTCTGGCGGCTGGGCCGCGAGTCCGGTTACTGCGACGTGCAGCCGGTCGGCGCGGTCACCCAGGGCATCGCGGGCACACAGCTCGCCGAGCTCGGTGCGATGGCCGACTCCGCGGCCCGGGTCCGGGTGTTCTCCGACGACGGCCACTGCGTCAACGACGCGGTGATCATGCGTCGGGCGCTGGAGTACGTGAAGGCCTTCGACGGTGTCGTCGCCCAGCACGCCCAGGAGCCGCGGCTCACCGAGGGCGCGCAGATGAACGAGGGCGAGGTCTCCGACCGCCTCGGCATGCGCGGCTGGCCGGCCGTGGCCGAGGAGGCGATCATCGCCCGGGACTGCCTGCTCGCCGGGCATGTGGGCTCCCGCCTGCACATCTGCCATGTGTCCACGGCCGGGTCCGTGGAGATCCTGCGCTGGGCCAAGTCCAAGGGCTGGAACGTCACCGCCGAGGTGACCCCGCACCACCTGCTGCTCACCGACGGCTGCGCGGAGAGTTCGCCGACCGGGTCCTATGACCCGATCTACAAGGTCAACCCGCCGCTGCGGACCCGGGAGGACATCACCGCCCTGCGTGAGGCGTTGGCCGACGGCACGATCGACTGCGTCGCCACCGACCACGCACCGCATCCGCTGGAGGACAAGGAGACCGAGTGGGCCGTGGCCGCCATGGGCATGATCGGCCTTGAGACCGCACTGAGCGTCGTCCAGGAGGCCATGGTCGAGACCGGGCTGCTCGACTGGGCCGGGGTCGCCGACCGGATGTCCTACCGCCCGGCCCGGATCGGCCGCCTGCACGGTCACGGCCGGCCGCTCGAGGCGGGGAGCCCCGCCAACCTCACCCTGTACGACCCCGAGGTCCGCACCGCCGTGGATCCGCGGACGTTCGCCTCCAGGAGCCGCAACACCCCCTACGCCGGGCTCGACCTGCCCGGCAAGGTCGTCGCCACGTTCCTGCGCGGCCGGCCGACTGTTCTCGAAGGGAAGCTCACGTGATGCAAGCCATGCTCGTCCTCGAAGACGGGCGTGTTTTCCACGGTGTCGGATTCGGCGCCGAGGGCGAGACCTTCGGCGAGATGGTCTTCAACACCGGGATGACCGGTTACCAGGAGACCCTCACCGACCCCTCCTACCACCGGCAGATCGTCGCGATGACCGCGCCGCACATCGGCAACACCGGGGTCAACGACCTCGACCCGGAGTCCGCGCGGATCCAGGTCGCGGGCTTCGTCGTCCGCGAGCCGGCCCGGGTCGCCTCCAACTGGCGGGCCCAGCGTTCGCTCGACGCCGAGCTCAAGGCGCACCACGTCGTCGGTATCGCGATGCCCGGCACCCGCGCGCTCACCCGGCACCTGCGCGACCGCGGCGCGATGCGCGCCGGGATCTCCTCGGTCGAACGTGACCCGCAGGCGCTGCTGGCCCGGGTGCTGGCCAGCCCCGGGATGGCCGGCGCGGATCTGGCGGCCCAGGTCGCCACCCGCGAGCCCTACGTGGTGGCGGCGCGCGGGGAGACCCGGTTCCGGGTCGTCGCGGTGGACCTGGGCATCAAGGCGATGACCCCGTTCCGGATGGCCGAGCGCGGCTGTGAGGTCACGGTCGTGCCCGCGGAGGCCACCGCCGAGCAGATCCTGGCATTCGACCCCGACGGGGTGTTCTTCAGCAACGGCCCCGGCGACCCTGCGACGGCGGACCGCCAGGTCGCGACCCTGCAGGGCATCCTCGCCGCGGGCCGGCCGTTCTTCGGCATCTGCTTCGGCAACCAGCTGTTCGGCCGGGCGCTGGGCCTCAGCACCTACAAGCTGAGGTTCGGGCACCGCGGCGTCAACCAGCCGGTGCAGGACCGCCGCACCGGCCGGGTCGAGATCTCCGCGCACAACCACGGGTTCGCCGTCCAGGCCCCCCTCGACGGCCCGTTCGAGACCCCCTTCGGCCCGGCCGAGGTCAGCCATATCAACCTCAACGACCGCTGTGTCGAGGGGCTGCGGCTGCTCGAGGTGCCGGCCTTCTCGGTTCAGTACCATCCCGAGGCCGCCGCGGGCCCGCATGACTCCACGGGCCTGTTCGACCAGTTCTGCGCGCTGATGGCGCAAAGTAGTTCGAGCACTGCCAAGCTGGAAGGTGCCCGGTAATGCCGCGCCGCGAAGACCTGACGTCCGTACTGATCATCGGCTCCGGGCCGATCGTGATCGGCCAGGCCTGCGAGTTCGACTACTCCGGGACCCAGGCCTGCCGGGTGCTCAAGGCCGAGGGCCTGCGGGTCATCCTGGTCAACAGCAACCCGGCGACGATCATGACCGACCCCGAGTTCGCCGACGCCACCTACGTCGAACCGATCACCGTCGAGGTCATCGAGCAGATCATCGCGAAGGAGCGCCCCGACGCGCTGCTGCCGACCCTGGGCGGCCAGACCGCGCTCAACGCGGCCGTGGGCCTGCACGAGGCCGGAATCCTGGAGAAGTACAACGTCGAGCTGATCGGCGCGAACTTCGACGCGATCCAGGCCGGCGAGAACCGCGAGATCTTCAAGGGCATCTGTGAGGGCCTGGGCGCGGAGACCGCGCGCAGCGTCATCTGCCACACGATGGACGAGATCATCGCGGGCGCGGCCCAGCTGGGGTACCCGCTGGTGGTCCGGCCGTCGTTCACGATGGGCGGTCTCGGCTCGGGCTTCGCCTACACCGAGGACGAGCTGCGCCGGATCGCCGGCGCGGGCCTGGCCGCCAGCCCGACCAGCGAGGTGCTCCTGGAGGAGTCGATCCTCGGCTGGAAGGAGTACGAGCTGGAGCTGATGCGCGACCGCAACGACAACGTGGTCGTCATCTGCTCGATCGAGAACCTCGACCCGATGGGCGTGCACACCGGCGACTCGATCACGGTCGCGCCCGCGATGACCCTGACCGACCGCGAGTACCAGCACATGCGGGACGTGGCCATCGCGGTCATCCGCAAGGTCGGCGTCGACACCGGCGGCTGCAACATCCAGTTCGCGATCCACCCGTCCACCGGGCGCATGATCGTGATCGAGATGAACCCGCGGGTGTCCCGGTCGTCCGCGCTCGCCTCCAAGGCCACCGGCTTCCCGATCGCCAAGATCGCGGCACGGCTGGCCGTCGGCTACACCCTCGATGAGATCCCGAACGACATCACCGCGGTCACCCCGGCCTCGTTCGAGCCGACCCTCGACTACGTCGTGGTCAAGGTGCCCCGGTTCGCGTTCGAGAAGTTCCCCGGTGCCGACCCCACGCTCACGACGCACATGAAGTCCGTCGGCGAGGCCATGGCGATCGGCCGCTCGTTTCCCGAGGCGCTCCAGAAGGCCCTCAGATCCCTGGAGCAGAAGGGAGCCTCGTTCTCCTGGAACCAGCCCCCGAGGCCGGTCGAGGAGCTCCTGGACAGCGTCAGGGTGCCGCATGACGGCCGCCTGCACGAGGTGCAGCAGGCGCTGCTGGCCGGGGCGACCCTGGAGCAGCTCTACAGCGCCACCGGCATCGACCCGTGGTTCCTGGACCAGGTCATCTCGATCAACGAGGTCGCGGCCGACATCCGGCTCGCCGACGACGCGCTGACCCGAGAGAAGCTGGTGAACGCCAAGCGGCACGGCTTCTCCGACGCCCAGATCGGCCAGCTGCGCAACCTCGGTGAGGAGGTCGTACGTGAGGTCAGGCACGCCCTCGGCGTCCGCCCGGTCTACCTCACCGTCGACACCTGCGCCGCGGAGTTCGCCGCCCAGACGCCCTACCTGTACTCCTCCTACGACGAGGAGACCGAGGTGCCGCCGGGCCGGAAGCCCAAGGTGATCATCCTCGGCAGCGGCCCCAACCGGATCGGCCAGGGGGTCGAGTTCGACTACAGCTGCGTGCACGCCAGCTTCACGCTGTCGGAGGCCGGCTACGAGACCGTCATGGTCAACTGCAATCCCGAGACGGTGTCGACCGACTACGACACCTCCGACCGGCTCTACTTCGAGCCGCTCACCCTGGAGGACGTCCTTGAGGTCGTCCACGCCGAGCAGCAGTCCGGTGTCGTCGCCGGCGTGATCGTCCAGCTCGGCGGCCAGACGCCGCTGGGCCTGGCGCAGAAGCTCAAGGACGCGGGCGTGCCGATCGTCGGCACCTCGCCCGAGAGCATCCACCTCGCCGAGGACCGCGGCGCGTTCGGCCGGGTCCTGGCGAAGGCCGGGCTCGCCGCGCCCAAGCACGGCACCGCGATCTCGGCCGAGGAGGCCGTCGTGATCGCGACCGAGATCGGCTACCCGGTCCTGGTCCGCCCGTCCTATGTGCTCGGCGGCCGCGGCATGGAGATCGTGTACGACGACGAGACGCTGGTCTCCTACATGGGCACCGCCACCGAGATCGGCCCCGACCGACCGGTTCTGGTCGACCGGTTCCTGGACGAGGCCATCGAGATCGACGTGGACGCGCTCTACGACGGCACCGAGCTCTACCTCGGCGGCGTCATGGAGCACATCGAGGAGGCCGGGATCCACTCCGGCGACTCCGCGTGCGCGCTCCCGCCGATCACACTCGGCCGGGAGAACATCAACGCCATCCGGGAGTCCACCAGGCTGCTGGCCGAGGGCATCGGGGTACGCGGGCTGATGAACGTGCAGTACGCGCTGTCGGCGGGCGTGCTGTACGTCCTGGAGGCCAACCCCCGGGCCTCCCGCACGGTCCCGTTCGTCTCCAAGGCCACCGCGGTCCCGCTGGCCAAGGCCTGCGCCCGGGTCATGCTGGGCGCGACCATCGCCGAGTTGCGCACCGAAGGCATGCTGCCCCCCGTCGGCGACGGCGGCACCCTCCCGCTGGACGCGCCCATCGCGGTCAAGGAGGCCGTGCTGCCGTTCAACCGGTT
>JBDSTJ010000040.1:0-5535 GCA_039928335.1 Streptosporangiaceae bacterium
CGAGAGCCGCATGGATCCCCCGAGATCCATGCGGCTCCGCCGTTGAACGTCCTCAGTCGCCGATGGCCTTGAGGATGTCCATCCGGCCGGCCCGGAAGGCCGGCCACAGGGCGGCCAGGAAACCGACGACCGCGGCGATCACCAGGTAGAGGACCAGAGTGCCGAACGGGATGTCGAGGATCTTGATGTCGTCGCCGGCGGCCTGCTGGATGCCGGTGCCGAAGCCGACGCCGAGGCAGATGCCCAGCAGCGAACCGAACACCGCGATGACCACGGACTCCAGCGAGATCATGCCCCACATCTGGGCTCGGCTGGTGCCGACCGCCCGGAGCAGGCCGATCTCCCGGGTCCGTTCGATCACCGACAGCGCCAGGGTGTTGATCACTCCGACGACCGCGATGATGATCGACAGGGCGAGCAGGACAGTGATGAACAGGACGAAGGAGTTGAGCTGCTCCTTGACCTCGTCCTTGACGTCCTTGGGGTCCTGCAGGGTCACGCCCGGGGAGGTCTTGAGCGCGTTATCGATGCCCGCCCTGGTCGTGGCGTCCTGCTTGCTGGTCTCCAGAACCACCCCGTCGGCGGTGGCCTTGGCGGAGTGGGCCTTGAAGTCGGCCACGGAGATCGTGCGTGGGCCGAGGAACTCGTTGGGTGCGTAGATCGCGGTGACCTTCAGGGTCTGCCGGGAGCCGTCGCCGTATTGGACCGGGACGGTGCTGCCGACCTTGAGGTCCTTCTTCTTGGCGACGTCCTCGTCGATCATCATCTCGTTCGGGCCGAGCCGGGGCGAGCCGGACAACACCTTGGCGTTGCTGCCCTGAACCAGGCCCTCGACCTCACCGGCCTGGAAGCTGACGTCCTTGGAGTCCCCGAAGTTGAAGCTGTCGGCGTAGACGGGCGTCGCCCGTTCCACGTTCGGGGCGGCGGCGACCGCGGCGAGGGTCGCGTCGTCGATGCCGCCGGGGTTGTTGCTGAACGCGGCGTAGTCGGCGCCGAACTGCTCGTCCACGACCTGCACCAGGGAGGCGTTGAGCGAGCTGCTGAGCACGTTCACGGTCGTCACCAGGGACAGCCCGATCATCAGGGCGGCTGCGGTGGCGGCGGTGCGGCGCGGGTTGCGCTGCGGGTTCTCCCGGGCCATCCGGCCGGTCGCGCCGAACAGCCTCGGAAAGGGCAGCGCCAGGAACCGGATGACGGGCTTGCTGAGTGCCGGGGCGAGCATGGTGACGCCCAGGAACACCCCGACCACGCCGATGCCCATGGTGACCAGAGGCTGCTCTCCGGCCCCGGCCAGGCCCAGGCCCATGAGGATCGCACCGAGACCGGCGATGATGACACCGACGACGAGCCGGATGCGCAGTGAGCGCTGCGGCAGGGCGATGTCGTCGCGCATGGCCGCGACCGGCGGGATCTTGGCGGCACGCCGGGCCGGGAAGTACGCCGAGATGACCGTGGCGCCGATGCCGACGACGTAGGCCCAGATCACCGGGCTGGGGGTGAGGGCGAGACCGCCCTTGAAGTCGGCACCCTGGCTGCGGAAGAACGCCTGCAGCAGGGAGGCCAGGCCGAGCCCGGCGAGCAGGCCCAGGGTGGAGCCGAGGAAACCGACGCCGAGTGCCTCGCCGAGCACCGCCCGGGTGATCTGCTTGCGGGAGGCGCCCACGGCCCGGAGGAGGGCGAGTTCCCGGGTGCGCTGGGCGACGAGCATGCCGAAGGTGTTGAAGATGATGAACCCGCCGACGAAGATCGAGATCCCGGCGAAGACGAGCAGGAAAGTCCGGATGATGCTCATGATCTGGTCGACGTCGCCCTTGGCGTCGTCGCGCATCTGCTCACCGCTGATGGCTTCGAGGTTGCCGGGCAGGGCCTGCTTGACCCGGGCGAGCAGGACGGCCTCGCTGGTGCCGCTCTGCGCCTGGATCCGGACGTCGGTGAACTGGCCGGGCTTGAGCAGCAGCTTCTGGGCGGTGACCGTGTCGAAGGCGGTCATGGTGGCGCCCATCAGGTTGTCGGCCTCGATGACGCCGACGAGCTTGGCGGTCTGGACCGGCCCCCGTACGGCCAGTTTGACCTGCTGGCCGAGGGCCAGCTTCTCCTTCTTGACGGTCTGCTCGTCGATCGCGACCTCACCGGCCTTGGGCGCGACGCCCTCGGCGAGGGTGTCGTCACCGCCCTCGACCCAGTTGACGCCGAACTTCGGCGGTCCGTCGCCGCCGGTGAGCTTGCCGTCCCTGCCGATGATCCCGGTGTAGCCCATGACGTGGCCGGTGGCCTTGGCGACACCGGGGATGCCGGTGAGGGTGGTGAGGAAGGTTTCGGGTACGGGTACGGGCGTGTCGGCCTCGTTGTCGCCGCTGCCGACGGCCGCTTTGCCCTTGACGTCGACGGCGACGTTCTTGCCGACGCTGTCGAAGACCTCGTCGAAGGACTTCGTCATCGTGTCGGTGAAGATCAGGGTACCGGCGACGAACGCCACTCCCAGGATCACCGAGAGCGCGGTCAGCGCGAGTCTGATCTTGTGGGCCGCGAGGTTGCGGAGGGTGACCTTGAGCATCATGAGGACGAGACCTCCGGCAGTTCGAAGCCCTTCATGCGCTCGAGCACCTTCTCGGCGGTCGGGTCGCTCATCGTGTCGACGATCCGCCCGTCGGTCAGGAACAGCACTTCGTCGGAGTAGGCGGCGGCGGCCGGGTCGTGGGTGACCATGACGATGGTCTGACCCATCTCGCGGACCGAGGAGCGCAGGAACGACAGGACCTCAGCGCCGGAGCGGGAATCGAGGTTGCCGGTCGGTTCGTCCGCGAAGATGATCTCGGGGCGGGAGGCGAGGGCGCGGGCGCAGGCGACGCGCTGCTGCTGGCCGCCGGACAGTTCCGAGGGACGGTGCTTGAGCCGGGGGCGCAGGCCCACGGTGTCGATGACGGTGTCGAGCCAGGCCTGGTCGGGTTTGCGGCCGGCGATGTCAATCGGCAGGGTGATGTTCTCGAGCGCGGTCAGGGTCGGCACGAGGTTGAAGGACTGGAAGACGAAGCCGACCTTGTCGCGGCGCAGCCGGGTCAGTCTCTTGTCGTCGAGTTTGCTCAGTTCGACGTCGCCGATGAACACACCGCCCGACGTCACCGAGTCGAGACCGGCCATGCAGTGCATCAGAGTGGACTTGCCCGAGCCGGACGGGCCCATGATGGCGGTGAACCGGCCGCGGGGGATGCCTGCGGACACATTGTCGAGGGCGACGACCTGTGCGTCGCCTGTTCCGTACGCCTTGGTGACGTTCTGGGCGCGCGCGGCGAACTCGCCCGCGCCGGGGGCGGCCTGCCACTCGGCGGATTGCGGGGCGTTCTTCGACACGTGAACTCCTGGGGATTGGTTGCCGGACCGTTTCTTCGATCCTGGGTCAACCGTAGGGGTTGCGCGCGGCCCGGGGATCACCCGCGGGAAGGGAGTTCCGCTCCCCCGGGCGCAGGAGGCAGAGGCGTGATCTCCTCCCTCGGAACTAGGTGATCCCCCGGGGTTTGACCCCCTAGTGCCCTCCGGGTTGGGTCAGTCCCGTCTCGTAGGCGTACACGACGGCCTGGACGCGGTCGCGCAGGCCGAGCTTGGCCAGGACGTTCCCCACGTGGGTCTTGATGGTGGTCTCGCTGACGACGAGCTCCCGGGCGATCTCGGCGTTGGACAGGCCGCGGGCGACCTGGCCGAGGACCTGGCGTTCGCGTTCGGTGAGGGACTCCAGGCCGGGCGGCGGACCCGAGTCGCGGATCGAGGGGAGCTTGGTGGCGAACCGGTCCAGGAGCCGGCGGGTGACGCTCGGGGCGACGATGGCGTCGCCGTCGGCGACGATCCGGATGGCCGCGATGAGGTCTTCGGGCGGGGCGTCCTTGAGCAGGAACCCGCTGGCTCCGGCCCGGACCGCCTCGATGACGTACTCGTCGAGGTCGAACGTGGTGAGGATGAGGACGCGCGGGTCGTGCGGTGCGGCGTGGTCGCGGACGATCCGGCGGGTCGCTTCGATGCCGTCCATGCCGGGCATCCGGATGTCCATCAGGACCACGTCGGGCATGAGGGTCCGAGTGGCCTCGACGGCCGCGGCGCCGTCCCCGGCCTCGCCGACGATCGTCAGGTCGTGCTCGGCTTCGAGGATGAGCTTGAAGCCGGTCCTCAGCAACGGCTGATCGTCCACTAGCAGGATCCGTACCGCCGCCGTGCTCAAGAGACCTCCAAGGGGAACCTGGCGCGGACTTCGAAGCCACCGCCGATGCGTGGACCGATCCGCAGTTCGCCACCATAGAGGGCGACGCGCTCGTGCATGCCCACCAGCCCGTGGCCGGGGGTGTCGCCGTTGTCCTTGAGGCCGGCTGCGACGCCCCGGCCGTTGTCGACCACCTCAAGGGTGAGGGCCCGATCGGTGTAGCGCAGGTGGACCCAGGCGCGGGCGTGCGGGCCGGCGTGTTTGAGGCTGTTGGTGAGGGCTTCCTGGATCAGCCGGTAGGCGGCCAGGTCGACGCCGGTGGACAGCTTGCGGGGTTGCCCGTCGACTTCGAGCTGTACGGTCAGCCCGGTCTCCCTGACCTGTTCGATGAGGCCGGTGAGGGCTTCCACGCCGGGCTGGGGCGCGAGTTCCGCGCCGGGCTGTTCGACGTCGCGGTCGGTGCGGAGCACGCCGACGATCCGCCGCATCTCGGCGAGGGCGGTCCGGCCGACCTGTTCGATGGTGGCGATGGCCTCCCGGGCGCTGTCGGGGTCCTTGTCCATGATGCGGCGGGCGGCACTGGCCTGGACGGTCATCACACTGACGTGGTGGGCGACGACGTCGTGCAGCTCGCGGGCGATCCTGGATCGTTCCTCGACCCGGGCGGTGCGGGCGTCGGAGAACCTGGCCTTCTCCAGCCGGGCGGCCCGGTCCTCGAGTTCGGCCAGGTAGGAGCGGCGCAGCCGCAGGCTGCGGCCCAGCCACCACACCCCGGCGAACAGCAGGAGGTTCGTGGTGAGGTTCAGCGGGTCCACGCCGGAGGAGTCCTTGAGCAGCAGGACCGGAAGCACGATCAGGGCGATGCCGCCGGCGACGGCGCTGCGGGCCAGCGGTCGGTGTGCGGCCACCGAGTACAGGGCGATCAGGAAGGCGAAAACGTCACCGCTGTGCGGGTAGTTCAGGGCGGTCAGTGCGGTCTCGCCGGCAAGAATCGCGGCGAAGACCAGGAACGGCCGCCGACGGCGCAGGACCAGCAGGGTGAGCATCATGATAACGATGAACGCGCTGGTCAGGTCGTGGTTGTGGTAGGTGGTGTCGGGCGGGAGCTTGTTCCAGCGCATGTCGACCAGCGAGAAAATGATCAACAGCAGGGCGGTCAGGCCGTCCGGCACCGCCGGATGGCCGGCCAACCAGCTTCGGAGGCTGCGGATGCGCTCGGTCACTCCTTCACGTTAGGGCGTCTGCGCTGCTGGCAGCCCATTCTTGGTGCGGATCTCTTGGCCATCCTCAGGGATGAGGGGAGGCGCCGGTCCAGCCACTGGCGGAGGAGAACAGGACCGTGCCGGATC
>JBDSTJ010000041.1:0-9616 GCA_039928335.1 Streptosporangiaceae bacterium
CGCGGGGCGGCCACGTCTCGTTGCGCACCTGCTGGTGGCGACCGATCCCGACCCCCGAGGGAACCCTCTGGTCGGCTTCATCGTTTCCAAAGCGGTCGGCAACGCGGTCGTCCGGAACAGGGTGCAGCGCAGACTCAGGCACCTTGCCCGCGACCGTGTCCATCGACTGCCTCGGGGTAGCCTGCTGGTGGTGCGAGCGAACCCGCAGGCCGCCGACGCACCGTCGACGGAGCTGGCCGCGGACTTCGACTCCGCGCTGGACCGGTTGCTGAAGCATGCCAAGGGACGGACATGAGCGACGAGCGCGTGGGACCGGTGACCTGGTTCCTCATGGTGTTCGTCCGCGGCTACCGGCGGCTGATCAGCCCGCTGCTGCCGCCCACCTGCCGGTTCGAGCCCTCCTGCAGCGCCTACGGCCTGGAGTCTCTTCGCGTGCATGGCGCGCTGAAGGGCAGCTGGCTCACGGTTCGCCGGATCCTGCGCTGCCATCCTTTTCATCCGGGCGGATACGACCCAGTACCGCCCAGATCGTTGTCTCACGAGCCACCTATGAATAGTGGAGTTACCGGTGACGCTTGATCCGCTTTACAGAGCTGTAGCTTGGATCCTCCTTCAGATCCACTCCGGGCTCACCGCCATCGGTATCCCGTCGGACAGCGGCTGGGCCTGGGGCGGCTCGATCGTCTTGCTCACCGTCCTGATGCGGATTCTGATCTTCCCGCTGTTCGTGAAGCAGATCCACTCGTCGCGGAAGATGCAGGCGCTCAACCCGCAGATGCAGGACCTGCGCAAGAAGTACAAGAACGACAAGCAGCGCCTCAACCAGGAAATGATGAAGCTCTACCAGGAGAACGGGGCCAACCCGATCTCCGGTTGCCTTCCGCTGCTGGTCCAGTTCCCGGTCTTCATCTCGCTGTTCCAGGTGCTCAACAAGATCGCCCATGCGAAGACCTCGGTCGTTGACGGCGTCGAGGTGACCCACGGCAGTCACGGCATCTCCGGCCGGCTCGTGGCCGAGGCGCAGAACGCCGACATCTTCGGGGCGAGCATCTCCGACAGCTTCATCGGTGCGTGGGGCCACGACCCCAGGCCGATCAGCGCCCTGGTCGTCACCGGCCTCGCCGTCATCATCTCCTCGACCACGACCTTCTTCACCATGAAGGTCTCGATGAGCCGCCAGCCCGCGATGGACCCGGGCAACCCGATGGCGTCGGCGCAGAAGATGATGGTCTGGCTCGCGCCGCTGTTCGGCCTGTTCGGCCTCAACTTCCCGCTGGGTGTCCTGCTCTACTGGGTGACCTCCAACTCCTGGACGCTCGCCCAGTCGCACTACATCTACAAGAAGTACCCGATGCCCACGGTCAACGGCGGAACCGACGGCGGCAAGGGCGGTGGGGGCGGCGGCGGAGCCAAGAAGCCGGTCGACTCGCCGCCGCCCACCACCAGCCGGCTCCGCAAGCGCAAGGAGCAGGAGCAGGAGACCGCCGCCCAGCTGCGCAAGGAGAAGCCGGAAATGGTTCGCAACCAGCCGACCAAGCAGTCGCGAAGCAAGCGCACCGGCTCCCCGAAGCGATAGCCTGGCGGGCGGTCTTCACGTCACCTGGCCGACCGCATGGACAGATCGAAAAGACGCGACTGGGGTGCCCAGTTGAGAGGAAAGACTATGGCTGAGACCGCAGAGTCAGATGTTCAGGCTCTCGAGGCGGAAGGCGACATCGCCGCCGACTACATCGAGGGTCTCCTGGACATCGCCGACTACGACGGTGACATCGACATGGACGTCGAGGGCGACCGTGCCATGGTCTCCGTGGTCGGCACCGACCTGGAGGAGCTCGTCGGCAAGCGCGGCGAGGTGCTGGAGGCTCTGCAGGAGCTGACCCGGCTCGCGGTGCACCGGCAGACAGGCGGCCGCACCCGGCTGATGCTCGACGTCGGCGGCTACCGTGAGCGTCGCAGGCAGGAACTCACCAAACTCGGCCAGGACGTGTGCGAAGAGGTCAAGCACGGCGGAGTGGCCAGGCCGCTCGCCCCGATGACCCCGTTCGAGCGCAAGATCGTCCACGATGCGATCGCCGGTGCGGGCCTGCGCAGCGAGTCCGAGGGCGTCGAGCCCGAGCGCTACGTGGTCGTTCACCCCAAATAGCATCACAACACGATGGCCGCGCTCCTCAGGGAGCGCGGCCATCGTCGTTTCTACAGCTCCCGCGGGTCGCGGTGAACGTGTGGCTGCACCGGCTGAACGGGCTGAACCGGCTGTACCGGCTGTACCGGCTGAACGGGCTGCTGTACGGGGGCTTCGTAGGACTCCCGCTGAGTCAGGATGGGTTCTTCCGGTTCGGCAACGTAGACCGGCGGACCTTCCTGCAGGCCGCCCACCGCCCCGCGCCGCGGACGTACGTAGAGAAGGGTGACGGCCAGGCCCACGAGACCCACGAACATGAGGATCACGCCGATCAGCTGAACATCGACACCGCTGACTGTGAAGTCCGTCGCGAAAGCGAGGATCGCCCCGACGGCGATCAGTGCTAGTCCGACTCCGAGACCCATGATGTCCTCCCAGGAAAGGGTTTGGAGTCCTCACCTACCCCGCGCGGGCGGAATATGCGGCCCTGTGGGGTGGGAATCAGGTCGCGGTAGGTCACGGACCACGTCGGTGGTGCTCTGCAATCTGGCAGAGTGGGCAACATGCAAGAAGAGTCCCCAGCAGCCGGTTTCCAGCTGCCAGAAGCGGTACCGCCGCAGGCGCTGGCGGTTTTCGGTGATGCCCTGCCCGTGGCGGAGCGATTCGTCCACCTGCTGGCCACCGCCGGCGTCGAACGCGGCCTGATCGGCCCGCGCGAGGCGGGCCGGCTCTGGGAACGCCACCTCATCAACTGCGCCGTGCTCAGTGAGGCCGTTCCGGAGGGGGTGTCCGTGGTGGACATCGGCTCGGGAGCGGGCCTGCCCGGCCTGGTGCTCGCGATCGTCCGGCCCGACCTGGAGATCACGCTGCTGGAGCCGTTGCTCCGCCGTACCAGGTTCCTGGTCGAGGCCGTCGAGGATCTCGGCCTCAAGAACGTCGAGGTCGTCCGGGGCCGGGCCGAAGAGGTCGCGAAGCATTTCGAGGTCGATGTGGTCACCGCGAGGGCGGTCGCGCCGCTGGACCGGCTCGCGACCTGGGGAATACCCCTGTTGCGGGTCGGCGGGGAGCTGCTGGCCCTCAAGGGGGAGCGTGCGGCCCTCGAATTGGCAGAGGCTGCACCCGTTTTGAGCAAGCTGGGTGTGCGGACAGCCGAACTGCTCCTGGTCGGGCGGGGTAAGGTCGATCCGCCGACGACTCTCGTCAGGCTCGTCGCCGAACGCGCACCCGAGCGCACCGGCAAAAAGAAGCGGAAGGGCTGAGCCAGTGGAGCCCAGTGCGACACAAGGGCCGTCTGGCCACGCATTTCCCTTGACCGGTACGGCCGAGACCGCGTCGGTGACGCCGCGCATGGAGGGCAGTCCGGTGAACGGCGATGTTTCACATGGAACCGATGATCTTTCCAGGATCCCGCCGGGCGCCGTGCCGATGCCCACCGGGGCCGGTGACAGCCCCATCGCACGGGCTGCGGCCGCCGCCTTGGAGGTGATGGCCAAGCGCGGCGACCGCGAATGGCCGCGGCCGCCGGAGACCCGCGTCATCACCATCGCCAACCAGAAGGGCGGGGTCGGCAAGACCACGTCCTCGGTCAACCTCGCCGCGGCCCTCGCAATGCACGGTGCGCAGGTCCTCGTGGTCGACCTCGACCCGCAGGGCAACGCCTCCACGGCGCTGGGCGTCGAGCACCACGCGGACATCCCTTCGATCTATGACGTCCTGATCGAGGACATGCCGCTCGCCGAGATCATCGTCCCCTCGCCCGAGCTGCCCAATCTCTACTGCGCGCCTGCCACCCTCCATCTGGCCGGAGCGGAGATCGAGCTCGTGTCCAAGGTCGCCCGGGAGGCCCGTCTCAAGCGCGCTCTGGACGCCTACGACAAGGACCGCTTCGACTACGTGCTCATCGACTGCCCGCCCTCATTGGGGCTGCTCACGGTGAATGCGCTCGTCGGGGGTGACGAGCTGCTCATCCCGATCCAGGCCGAGTACTACGCCCTGGAGGGCCTCGGCCAGCTGATCCGGACCGTCGATCTGGTCAAGGCGCACCTCAACCCGCACCTCAACGTCTCCACGATCCTGATCACGATGTACGACGCCCGCACCCGCCTGGCCTCCCAGGTGGCCGACGAGGTCCGCTCGCACTTCGGCGACACGGTCCTGCGGACGGTCATCCCCCGGAGCGTCCGTGTCTCCGAGGCCCCGAGTTATGGACAGTCCGTGATGACGTACGACCCCGGCTCCACCGGCGCCCTCGCCTACAGCGAGGCCGCCTCCGAGATCGCCCATCGCGGTGCCGAAGTGGCCGCGCGATGAGCGCTGCCACCCGTCAGCCCCGGGGGCTGGGCAAGGGGCTCGGAGCGCTGATCCCGACAGGTCCCGCGCCGAGCGAGGCCTCCGACGGACCCGTTCTGGAGCTGGTGAACGGAGCCCGGTTCGCCGAGCTCGACGTGAAGACGATCACGCCGAACCCGCGCCAGCCGCGCACCTACTTCGACGAGGAGGCGCTGGAGGAGCTCGCGTCCTCGATCACCATCGTCGGTCTGCTCCAGCCGATCGTCGTCCGTGAGGTCAGCGCCGAGACGCCGTTCTCGGCCGCCAAATACGAGCTGATCATGGGGGAGCGGCGCTGGCGTGCCTCTCAGCTGGCCGGTCTGGACAAGATCCCGGCCATCGTCCGGGACACCTCCGACGACGACCTGCTCCGGGACGCGCTGCTGGAGAACCTGCACCGCCAACAGCTCAACCCGCTCGAAGAGGCCGCTGCCTACCGCCAGCTCCTGGACGACTTCGGTGCGACCCACGAACAGCTCGCCTCGAAGATCGGTCGCTCGCGCCCGCACATTTCCAACACGCTGCGCCTGCTGAACCTGCCGCCGAACGTCCAGCGCCGTCTCGCGGCCGGGGTCATCTCGGCCGGCCACGCCAGGGCTCTGCTGTCCCTGGAGAGCACCGAGGCGATGGATGCCCTCGCCTCACGCATCAGCGCCGAGGGCCTGTCGGTACGGGCCGTCGAGGAGATCATCTCCCTGCGCGCCGCCGACCCCGACATCGAGAAGACCCGCCAGCCGCCGCGCAAGAAGCCCACGGCACCCGCCCTGAAGATCCTCGCCGACCGGCTCTCCGAACGCTACGAGACCAAGGTCCGGGTCGATCTGGGAGCCCGCAAAGGCAAGATCGTCGTAGAGTTCGCCTCGATCGACGACCTGGAGCGGATCATCGCCGCCATGGCCCCAGAGGACACCTGACCGTCCGCGGCTCGTGTCCCACCGCCCCCGGCCCACCGGCCGGGGGTTTTTCTCTTCTCGTGCCGACCACGCCGAGCACCAACCCATGCGGGATCCTCAACGACTCCCGCAGCGGGGAGGGGATGTTTCACGGGGAACGGAGACGCTCTGCGGGGGCGGGTCGGGGTCGCCGCGATCACTTCCAGTGGTCGGTCTCTATGTTTCACGTTGAACAGTGCGGAAGAGGGCGAGATCGAGGCCTGCGGCGTGGAGGGCGAGGGGGAGCAGGCTGGTCTCGGTCATGCCGGGTGCCACATTCGCCTCGAGGAACCAGGCGGTGTCGTCGGGGGTGACGATCAGATCGGTACGGGAGAGATGGCGGAGGCCGAGTGCTCGATGCGCCAGGAGAGCGGCTTCGTGCGCGGCGGAGGCAGCCTGGTCGGTGAGGCGAGCGGGGGTGAGGAACTCGGTCTGGCCGGCGGTGTAGCGGGCGGTGTAGTCGTAGCGTTCGCCGAGGGGCACGATCTCCACGGCGGGCAGGGCGGTGGGGGTGCCGTCGAGGTCGATGACGCTCACGGCGACCTCGGTGCCGATGACGAAGCGTTCGATCAGGGCGACGTCGCCATAGGAGAAGCAGCCGATCATCGCGGCGGGCAGGTCTGCGGCGGAGCCTACGACCGAGGCACCCAGGGCGGAGCCGCCCCGGGTGGGCTTGACGAACAGCGGCAGGCCGAGTTTGGCGACGACCGCGTCCAGGAGCGTCGCAGCACCGAGATCATGGAAGATCGCCTTGGGGAGCGTGACGGAGTCGGGCGTGGCCAGGCCGGCGGCTCGGACGAGGGCCTTGGCGGTGGGCTTGTCCCAGGCGAGTCGGCAGGCGTCGGGGCGAGAACCGATGTAGGGCAGGCGCAGCATCTCGAGGACTTCGCGGATCGCGCCGTCCTCGCCTTCCGCGCCGTGCAGGACGGGGAAGACGAAGTCCGGCGGGTCGTCGGCGAGGGCCGACAGCAGGGCGCTGTCGGCCTCCCGGATCTCCACATCGAGTCCTGCTGCCTTGAGATCGTCGGCGACGCGACGACCCGAGCTGAGGGAGACTTCCCTCTCATACGACATCCCGCCGGCGAGGACGACCACCCGTTCCATGGGACGGACTCTACGCGTGATGATCAGGTCGTGCCGAACGTGTCGCGCAGGGCGATCTCTTCCTTGATGACGACCGACAGTCGCCGCACGCCTTCCCCGATGCGTTCCGGTGAGGGGTAGCAATAGGAGATCCGCAGTTCGCTGTGCCCGCCGCCATCGGCGTAGAACCCGGTGCCCGGCACGTACGCGACCCGGCTGGCGATGGCGAGTGGGGCCATCGCCTTGGAGTCGAGGCCTTCGGGCAGCGTCATCCACACGAAGAAACCGCCGCCAGGCCTGGTCCAGGTGCATCCAGCGGGCATGTGCTCCTCGAGCGCCGACAGCATCGCGTCGCGGCGTTCGCGGTAGAGCGCGCTGAAGCTCTTGACCTGGTCCTGCCACGGGTGCGCGGCGAGGAACTCACGGACGGCGAGCTGGCTGAAGTTCGACGGCGACAGGATCGCGGACTCGGCGGCCAGGACGAGCTTGGCACGGACCGCGTGCGGGGCCAGTGCCCAGCCGACGCGCAGCCCGGAGGCGAAGGTCTTGGAGAACGAGCCGAGATAGATGACCCGCTCGGACTCATCGGCGCGCATCGGCCGGGCGAGCGGGCCGTCGAAGTTGAGGAGACCGTAGGGGTTGTCCTCGATGATGAGCAGATCGAACTCGGCGCAGATGTCGAGGATCTCCTGCCGGCGGGCGGCGCTGAGCGTGACGCCGGCCGGGTTCTGGAACGTGGGCACGGTGTAGAGGAACTTCACCCGGCGACCGCTGAGCCGGACGAGTGTCTCGCGCAGCGCGGCCGGGATGAGGCCGTCGGCGTCCATCGCCACGTGGACCACGTCGGCCTGGTAGGCCGCGAACGTACCGAGCGCCCCCACATAGGACGGCGCCTCGGCGAGCACGACGTCGCCTGGGTCGACGAAGATGCGGGCGAGTAGATCGAGAGCCTGCTGCGATCCCACGGTCACCACGACGTCGTCAGGGCTCGCAGTGATGCCTTCCAGGGCCATCACGTCGCAGATGTGCTCACGAAGCTCCGGATCGCCCTGGGCGGAGCCGTACTGGAGGGCCTCGGCACCGCGGGTGGCGATGAGGTGGCCGACCATGGCGCCGACGGCGTCGAGGGGGAGCGCGGAGACGTACGGCATGCCGCCGGCGAGCGAGATGACCTCGGGCCGGGAGGCGACCGCGAACAGGGCTCGGATCTCCGAGGCCACCATTGCCTGGGCTCGGGCGGCGTACCGGTCGAGATGCGAGTCGCCGCGGGTGCTCTCCATGGTGCAGTCCTCCTGATGGTTCGCGTGGGGTCCACGCTACGACACGAGCTCACGCCCGCGCCGGGTGCCAGGAGATACGATGCTCCCGGGGCCGTTCCGGTTGCCGATCAGTCCGACCATGAGGGGCTCATCCGTGTCGCGCCGTCTTGTGAACGTCACCTTGGACAATGTTGACGACCTGCCGTACCGCTGTCGCAAGTGCGTTTTCTGGGAACTCGATCCGGTCAGTCGCGAGCGGGCGCTGGAGGTGGGCGACCCGGCCCTGGAGAAGGAAGCCTGGATCTCCGCGACGCTGCTGGAGTGGGGCAGCTGTGGAAAGATCGCCTATGTGGACAACGTGCCGGCCGGGTTCGTGCTGTTCGCCCCGCCGCTGTACGTGCCGCGCTCGGTGGCGTTCCCGACCAGCCCGGTGTCGGCCGACGCGGTGCTGTTGATGACCGCTCACATCACGCCGGAGTTCTCCGGCGGCGGCCTCGGCCGGATGCTGATCCAGGGTGTCGCGAAGGACATGACGCGTCGCGGGGTGAAGGCCATCGAGGCGTTCGGTGATCTCAAGGGTGAGGCCGGTGCGTGCGTCGTGCCGGCCGACTATTTGCTCTCTGTCGGGTTTAAGACGATTCGTCCCCATCATCGCTTTCCGCGACTACGGCTCGATTTGCGTACGGCCCTGTCGTGGCGCGAGGACGTCGAGGTGGCATTGGAGCGGCTCCTGGGATCAATGACACCAGAGAGCGCTCTGCGGCCCGTCTGAGCCATCTGGTGGCCTCAGTTTTTTCGGACTTTAGCCTACAAAAGGGACATGCTCCTTCGGGCCGTCCTGCGGCCCTCACGCAGAGGGTCCCGCATCCGGTCAGCGGATGCGGGACCTCACACGTACTACTTGCCGATCTACCTGCCACCTACGTGCTGATGAACTCGGCGAGCTCCCGGAGCAGGGCGGCCTTGGGCTTGGCACCGGTGATCTGCTTCACGACCTCGCCGCCCAGGTAGACGTTGAGGGTGGGGATGGCCATGATCCCGTAGGTGCTGGGGACCTTGGGATTCTCATCGATGTTGAGCTTGACGATGGAGAGCTTGTCGCCGTGCTCCTTGAGGATCTCTTCCAGGATCGGCGCGACCATGCGGCACGGGCCGCACCATTCGGCCCAGAAGTCGACCAGGACGGGCTTGTCGCTCTTGAGGACCTCGGCGTCGAAGTCCTGGTCGGTTACGGCCTTCATTGGTTAAGCCTCCTGCAGGTAACGCTCGGCGTCGATGGCGGCCGAGCAGCCGCTGGCCGCGGCGGTGATGGCTTGACGATAGATGTGGTCGACGACGTCGCCGCAGGCGAACACGCCGGGAATCCTGGTGTGGGTCGTCGGGGCCGTGACGGTGAGGTAGCCCTCCTCGTCCTTGTCGAGCTGCCCTTCGAACAGTTCGCTGCGCGGGTCGTGGCCGATCGCGATGAACAGCCCGGTGACCTCCAGGTCGGCCTCCGCGCCGGTCTTGAGGTTGCGCAGGCGCACCGCCTTGACCCGGTCCTCGCCCAGGACGTCGATCACTTCGCTGTCCCAGACGAAGGAGATCCTCTCGTTGGCGAAGGCCCGGTCCTGCATGATCTTGCTGGCGCGCAACGAGTCGCGACGGTGAACCACGGTCACATGGGCGAACTTGGTGAGGAAGATGGCCTCTTCCATGGCGGTGTCGCCGCCGCCGACCACGACGATCTCCTGGTCGCGGAAGAAGAAGCCGTCACAGGTCGCACACCACGACACGCCCTTGCCGGACAGCCGCTTCTCGTTGGGGATGCCCAGCTCGCGGTAGCCGGAGCCGGTCGCCACGATCACCGACTTGGCGAACTTCGTGAGGAAGGTGGCCTCCTCGATGGCGGA
>JBDSTJ010000042.1:0-5044 GCA_039928335.1 Streptosporangiaceae bacterium
CAGAGCCCTATTGGGAGGCCTGCCGACGCGGCGAACTGGCGTTGCAGCGCTGCGGCGACTGCTCCCGGTTCGTCCATTTCCCGGAGCCTTCCTGCCCTTTTTGCGGCGGGACCAGTCTGGCCTACGAGCGGGTGCTCGGACAGGGCCGGGTCCACACGTTCAGCATCGTCCACCGGACCTTCCTGCCCGGCTTCACGCCCCCCTACGTCCTCGCCTGGATCGACCTGACCGAAGGTGTTCGCACGTTCGGGGACCTGGTGAACGTCCGGCCGGAGGACGTCCGGATCGGCATGCCCGTCCAGGTCTGTTTCGAAGAACTCCCCGGCTTCGGCCCGGTTCCGCACTGGAGGCCCGCATGACGAAAATCGGCAACGTGATGTATCCCGCCAAGGACGTCGACAAGGCCGTCGCGTTCTACCGGGACGCCCTCGGCCTCAGCGTGAAGTTCCAGGACGGCTCCCGGTTCGCCGCCCTGGACGGCGGCGGCGTGACCTTCGCGATCGCGGGCGAGGAGGAGGACCTGGCCGGTGCCGGCGCGGTCTCCTTCAAGGTCGAGAACGTCGAGAGCCTGGTCACGGAGCTGACGGCGGCCGGCGCCGAACTGGTCCGCGGCCCCGAGCAGGGCCCCCACGAGGTACGGGCGGTGCTGCGGGACCCGGCGGGCAACCCGTTCATCGTCTATGCACCCCTGAGCAAGTAAACCCACCGACGAAGCTGGAGCCTCACGCGATGGCGCACTCCCCGTTCAGCAACTACGCCTACGCCATTCTCACGGCCAACGCGCTGCGCACCCCGGACAAGGTGGCGCTGACGTACTGCGGCACCCAGTCCTTCACCTACGACCAGCTCAACCGCAAGGTGAACCAGGTCGCGCACGCGCTGCTCGCCGCCGGGATCACCCCCGGCACCCGGGTGGCGTCGTTGATGAACGAGACCCTGCACGTCGCGGAGGTCTACCTCGCACAGATGAAGCTCGGCTCGATCGTGGCCGCGCTCAACCCGTACTGGCCCGCCGAGACCCTGCAGGCGATCGTGGAGGCCTCCGAGGCGACCGCGTTCGTGTACGACGCGACCGTCGAGGGCCTGATCGCCCAGGTGAAGCCGAACCTGCCGAACGTCAAGCTGTGGATCAAGGTCGGCGGCGACGCCGGGGACGCCATCGACCTCGACGCACTGGCCGCCGAGGCCGCCGAGGCCGAGCCGCCCTACGGCGGGTATGCCAACGACCTGCTCGCGCTGTTCTACACCAGCGGCACGACGAGCCTGCCCAAACCGGTCATGCACACGCACCTGTCGGCGCTGGCGATCTCACAGATCTGGCTGGACGTGCACACCGACGAGGAGTCGGTGATGGGCACCGGCGCGATCATCTGGGGCATCGGGTTCCCCGCGCTGGTCGGTCCGGCGTTCTATGCCGGCCAGAAGCTGGTGCTGGAGCAGAACTGGGGCCCGGAGAACTTCCTCAACGTCGTGCCACGGGAGAAGGTCAGCCATGTCTCGCTGATCCCGAGTTTCTTCTCGGCGCTGCTCGGCAACGACGATCACGTGGACGTCGACCTGTCCTCGCTGAAGGTCATCATCCTGGGCGGCGAGCCCCTGCTGCCCGCGATCCGCGACAAGATCCTCGCCCGGATCCCGGGTGCGGCGATCTACTCCTACTACGGGCAGACCGAGGCCCCGTATACCGTCTTCGGCCGGCAGGACGACGGCTCTCAGCCGATCACCGCCTCGGGCCGGGCCCGGCTGGGCTCAGCGGTCAAGGTGACCGGACCCACCGGTGACCGGCTGGTCGACGAGGTCGGCGAGATCAACCTGACCGGCCCGAACCTGATGATCGGCTACGACAAGCTCCCGGAGAAGACCGCCGAGTCCGTCAAGGACGGCTGGTTCGTCGGCGGCGACCTCGGCCGGCTGTCGGCCGACGGGGTCCTGTCGGTGCTGGGCCGCCGGGAGGACGCGATCCTCAAGGGCGGCGTGTGGTCGCAGCCCGCGCAGGTCGAAGAGAAGGCCGTCGAGGTCGACGGCGTGGTCGAGGCCGGGGCCGTGGGCGTTCCGGCCCACGTCGAGGGTGCCGAGGCCGCCGACCAGAAGATCCTGCTGGCCGTGGTCGCGCGCAACGGCGCCACCCTGGACTCCGCGGCGGTCCTGGCGGCTCTGGCCGAGACCCTGCCCGCGCACCAGGTCCCGGACGCCGTCGTCATCGCCGATGCGCTCCCGCACACCAGCGACGGCTCCGGCGGTCCCGGCAAGCTGCTGCGCCGTGGCATCCGCGACGCCTACGCCGACCAGCTCTAAAGCCCTTTTCCAACAGCGAGGATGTGCATTGAGCGCTCTGCCTGAGCATGCCGTCAAGGCATGGATCTCCGAGTTCGGCGTCACCGTGCCGCAAGGTGTAGCTGTGCCGGTGGGAGAGTCCGTGCCGGTGGGAGAGTCCGTCGCGGCGGCCGCCGCGGCGCTCACTCCGCCGCTGGTGGTCAAGGCCTACGGCCCGGGGTTGCTCCACAAGAGCGACGCCGGGGCCGTGCGGCTCCACAACGCCTCGGCCGCCGCCGCCGCTCAGACGGCCGCGGAGATGTATGAGGACCTGCGCAAGAACGGCATCGAGCCCGACGGGTTCCTCATCGAGGAGCAGTCCGCGCCGGGGGTCGAGGTCATCATCGGGGCGGTGCGGGACCCGGCCTTTGGAGCGGTCCTGCTGGTCGGGCTCGGCGGCGTGTGGACCGAGGTCCTGCACGACACCGCGCTGCGGCTGCTGCCGATCACCGAGCAGGACGCCCACGACATGCTCGCCGAGCTGCGCGGCAGGGCGCTGCTGGAGGGCTTCCGGGGGCAGCCCGCGATCGACCGGGAGGCTCTGGTACGGACCATCCTCGCCGTCAGTGCGGCGCTCGGCACCCGGGACTTCGAGGAGTTCGAACTCAATCCGGTGATCTGCGGCCCGCAGGGCGCGATCGCCGTGGACGCCAGGCTGATCGAAGGGGCGCGCCGCGCCGGCAGCGCCCCTCCAAGCAGTGAGACGCCCGATCATGGCGTCGGGTTTGCCCCGCTCTTCGCCCCCCGGGGCATCGCGGTCGTGGGGGCGTCCACGAAGAAGCCCAACTTCGGCAACATGTTCCTGGGCTTCTACCAGGACACGTTCAAGGGCCGGCTCCTCGCCGTGCACCCCACCGCACCCGAAATCGACGGTGTGACCTGCGTGCCTTCACTGGCCGAGGCCGACGTGGACTACGCCCTGGTGGCCGTCCCGGCCGCCCAGTGCCCGGGGGTGCTCGCCCAGGCCGCCGGAATCCCTTACGTCCAGGTGATGAGCGGGGGGTTCCGCGAGGTAGGCAACCCTGGCCTGGAGGCAGAGCTGATCGCCGCGATCCCGGCCGGCACCCGGCTGCTCGGCCCCAACTGCATGGGCGTCTACTCCCCCGCGGGCGGCCAGACGTTCATCGGCGGCGAGCCCGGCCTGCCCGGCCACGTATCGGTGATCTCCCAGTCGGGCGGTCTGGCCGGCGAGGTCATCAAGGTCGGCGAGCGCCGCGGCCTGAAGTTCGCCAAGGTCGCCACCGTCGGCAACAGCGCCGACGTGACCCCGGCCGAACTGCTCGGCTACCTCAGCGCCGACGGCGACACCAGCGCGATCGGCCTCTACCTGGAGGACCCGCGCGACGGCCGGAGCCTGTTCGAGGCCCTCCAGGCCCGGACGAAGCCGGTGGTTGCGCTGATCGGCGGGCGCAGTGCCCAGGGCCAGCAGGCCGCCGCGTCACACACCGGCGGCATGGTCAGCGACACCCGGGTCTGGCAGGCCCTGGGCGCGCAGACCGGCATGAGCATCGTGACCAGCCAGGACGACCTGATCGGCGTCCTGGACTTCTTCGACCTGCACGGCGGCCGGGACGTCCCCCACGACGACGACGTCCTGGTGATCGGCCCGAGCGGCGGTGCGAGCGTGCTCGCCGCCGACGTCTTCGACGCCGCCGGGCTCCGACTCGGCTCCTTCCAGGCCGACGAGGCCCTGACGGCGCTCGGCCTGGGTGTGGGCACCTCCCTCGCGAACCCGCTCGAGATCCCGGTCGGGCCGCGCGGCAACCCCTCGCTGGTCTCCGACGCCGTCCAGGCGATCATCGCCGTGCGCCCGTTCGCCGATGTCATCGCGCACGTCAACGTGCAGAGCTTCTTCACCTACGGGACCAGCGCCGACCCGCTCATCGCCTACGCGGAGACCGTCGGCGATCTGCAGCGCGCGCTCGGGAACACCCGGATCACCCTGGTGATCCGCAACGCGGAGTGTGCCCCTGCCGGGGTGGAGGATGCGGTACGGACGGCAGCTCGCAGAGCAGGGGTGCCCGTCTATCGGAACATGGAGGCCGCCGCCGTGGCGGTCTCCTCAGGAAAGCTTTGGAGTCGTCATGGGTCAGCTTGAGGGCAAGGTCGCACTGATCACCGGTGGCGCGCGCGGCATGGGCAAGGCCCACGTCCGGCGGTTCGTCGCGGAGGGCGCCAAGGTCGTCTTCGGTGACCTGCTCGAGGAGGAGGGCGCGAAGCTCGCCGCCGACCTCGACGGCGACGCCGTGTTCGTCCGGATGAACGTCACCAGCGCCGAGGACTGGGCGCACGCCGTCAGCACGGCCGTGGACACCTTCGGCAAGCTCGACGTGCTGGTCAACAACGCGGGCATCATCAAGCACCAGCGCATCGAGGACATGACGCTGGAGACCTACAAGACCGTCCTCGAGGTCAACCTGGTCGGCCAGTGGCTCGGCATCAAGTCGGTCATCTCCGCGATGAGGGCGGCCGGCGGCGGCTCCATCATCAACGTGTCCTCCACCGAGGGCTTCACCGGCGCGTCCGGCATGGCCGCCTACAGCTCCAGCAAGTTCGGCGTCCGCGGCCTGACCAAGTCCGCGGCCCAGGAACTCGGCCGGTACGGCATCCGGGTCAACTCCATCCACCCCGGCGGCATCCTCACCGCGATGTCGATGGACCCCGACGTGGTCGCCGCGGCGGCCGAGAGCGCCGACGCCTTCATGAAGGCCCTGCCGCTCGGCCGGCTCGG
>JBDSTJ010000043.1:0-3899 GCA_039928335.1 Streptosporangiaceae bacterium
GGCGATCCGCGCGAACTTGGCGTAGGCGTAGGCGTCCTCGAGCGTCAACCGCCCGCCGGTGAGGACACCGGCCTGCCGGCCGGCCAGACCCTGGGCCGCGATGGTCAGCGCCTCCGGCCAGGACACCGGTTCGAGCACTCCGTCGGCGTTGCGGACCAGCGGGGTGTTGAGCCGGTCGGGCTGGGTCGCATAGGCGAAGGCCCAGCGGCCCTTGTCGCAGTTCCACTCCTCGTTGACCTGCGGGTCGTCGCCCGCCAGCCGCCGGGTGACCTTGCCACGCCGGTGGTCGGTCCGCTGGGCGCAGCCCGAGGAGCAGTGCTCGCAGATCGACGGGACCGACACCAGGTCGAACGGCCGGGCCCGGAACCGGTAGGCCGCGCCGGTCAGCGCGCCGACCGGGCAGATCTGCACGGTGTTGCCGGAGAAGTAGGACTGGAACGGTTTGCCGTCGGCCGTGCCCACCTGCTCCTTGGCGCCCCGCTCGAACAGGTCGATGAGGGCGTCGCCGGCGACCTGCGCGGAGAACCGGGTGCACCGGGCGCACTGGATGCAGCGCTCCCGGTCCAGCAGCACCTCCGAGGAGAGCGCGATCGGCTTGGGGAAGGTCCGCTTCTTCTCGATGAAGCGGGTCTCGCCCCGGCCGGTGGACATCGCCTGGTTCTGCAGGGGGCACTCGCCACCCTTGTCGCAGACCGGGCAGTCCAGCGGGTGGTTGATCAGCAGGAACTCCATCATCCCGCGCTGGGCCGTCTCGGCTACCGGCGAGGTGAGCTGGGTTTTGATGACCATGCCGGGGGCGACCGTGATGGTGCAGGACGCCTGCGGCTTGGGGAAGCCCCGGCCGTTGCCGGCGTCGGGGATCTCCACCAGGCACTGGCGGCAGGCACCCACCGGGTCGAGCAGCGGGTGGTCGCAGAACCGCGGGATCTGGATGCCGAGCAGTTCGGCGGCCCTGATGATCAGCGTGCCCTTGGGCACACCGATCTCGAAGCCGTCGATCGTGACGGTCACCAGCTCTTCGGCCTTCTCGACCGCCGCCTGTGTTGTCGCGGTCATGAGTCACCCCATTTGGTGGACTTGGCGGAGTCGAAGGGGCAGCCGCCGTGCTCGAAGTGCGCGAGGTACTCCTCGCGGAAGTGCTTGATCGACGAGTGGATCGGGCTGGCCGCGCCGTCGCCCAGGGCGCAGAACGCCCGGCCGAGGATGTTGTCGGCGATCTCGTTGAGGGTGGTCAGGTCGACCTCCGACCCGTTGCCGTTCTCGATCCGTGCGAGCATCTGCTTGAGCCAGTAGGTGCCCTCACGGCAGGGCGTGCACTTGCCGCAGGACTCGTGGGCGTAGAACTCCGTCCACCGCAGGACCGCGCGGAGCACACAGGTCGTCTCGTCGAAGATCTGCAGCGCCCGGGTGCCGAGCAGGGAGCCCGCCGCGGCGACGCTCTCGAAGTCGAGCGGGACGTCCAGGTGCTCGGCGGTGAAGACCGGCGTGGACGAGCCGCCCGGGGTCCAGAACTTGAGCTCGTGCCCCTCGCGGATCCCGCCGGCCATCTCCAGCAGCTCGCGGAGCGTGATCCCCAGCGGGGCCTCGTACTGGCCCGGCCTGGTCACGTGACCCGACAGCGAGAAGATGCCAAAGCCCTTGGACTTCTCGGTGCCCATCGAGGAGAACCAGTTCGCGCCGTTGGCGACGATGCTGGGAACGCTCGCGATGGACTCCACGTTGTTCACGACAGTGGGGCCTCCGTAGAGGCCCGCGACGGCCGGGAAGGGAGGCTTGAGCCGGGGCTGGCCCCGGTAACCCTCAAGCGAGTCGAGCAGTGCGGTCTCCTCGCCGCAGATGTAGGCCCCCGCGCCCGAGTGCACGATCACTTCCAGGTCGAACCCCGAGCCCAGGATGTCCTGCCCGAGGTAGCCCTTGTCGTAGGCCTCGGCGACGGCTGCCTGCAGCCGCCGGATCACATGTAGGACCTCCCCGCGCACATAGATGAACGCGTGGTGGGCCCCGATGGCGAACGAGCTGAGGATGATGCCCTCGATCAGCACGTGCGGGTTGGCCAGCATGAGCGGGATGTCCTTGCACGTCCCCGGCTCGGACTCGTCGGCGTTGACGACCAGGTAGGTCGGCTTGCCGGTGCCCTGGGCCAGGAAGCCCCACTTCATACCGGTGGGAAAGCCCGCGCCGCCTCTGCCGCGCAGACCGGAGTCCTTGACGGCGTCGATGATGGCGCTCGGCTCCATGCCCAGGCCGGTGCGCAGGGCCGCGTAGTCCCCGTACCCGTCCAGGGTGAAGGAGTCGGCCTGGTCCCAGTTCCTGGTGAGGATCGGGGTCAGCGTGACCGGCTGCCTCGGTGCTGCCTCGCTGGTCGCGGTCACGGTGCCTCCTCGCTCTTCGCTGTGTCGTCCTGCGGCGCGGCGGGCGCCACCCAGCCCCGCTCGTTGGCCAGGTTGAGGCCGACCAGGGACTCGGGACCGGCCTGGAGGCCTTCGCCCGCCCGCCCGTCGCTGAACCCGGCCAGGACGCGCGAGGCGTCCTTCCACGAGCAGACGCTGTCGGCACCGCGGGTGGGGACGACGTCCTTGCCGACACGCAGGTCGTCGACGAGAGCCTTGGCCTTCGTCGGGTCCATGTTGTCGAAGAACTCCCAGTTGACCATCATCACCGGGCCGAAGTCGCAGGCGGCGTTGCACTCCAGGCGCTCCAGGGAGACCTTGCCGTCCGCGGTGGCCTCGTCCGGCCCGACACCGACGTGCTCGGTGAGCTCGTTCCAGATCTGGTCGCCGCCGAGCACCGCGCAGAGCGTGTTGATGCACACGCCCACGTGGTACTCCCCGACCGGCTTCTGCTTGAACTGGGTGTAGAAGGTGACGACCCCGGTCACCTCCGCGGAGGTGATGCCGAGGACCTCGGCGCAGAAGTCGATGCCTTCCCGCGTCACGTGGCCTTCCTCGGACTGGACGAGGTGCAGCATCGGCAGCAGCGCACTGCGCGACTGCGGATAACGGTTGATGATCTCCTTGGCGTCCCGGTCGAGACGCTCCCGGATCTCCACGTCGTAACTCAACGGTCGACGCCTCCCATCACGGGGTCGATGGACGCGACCGCAGCGATGACGTCGGCGACGAAGCCGCCTTCACACATCGCGGCCGTGGCCTGCAGGTTGGTGAAGGACGGGTCACGGAAGTGGACCCGGTAGGGACGGGTGCCGCCATCGCTCACCGCGTGGACGCCGAGCTCGCCCCGGGGGGACTCGATCGGCACGTACACCTGACCGGCCGGCACCCTGAACCCCTCGGTCACCAGCTTGAAGTGGTGGATGAGGGCTTCCATGGACTCGCCCATGATGTGGCCGATGTGCTGGGGCGAGTTGCCCATTCCGTCGGCGCCGATGGCCAGCTGGGCCGGCCACCCGATTTTCTTGTCCTCGATCATGACGGGGCCCTTGACCGTGTGCAGCCGGTCCACGCACTGCTGCACGATCTTGAGGGACTCCTCCATCTCGGCCATCCGGACGAGATAGCGGCCGTACACGTCGCAGGTGTCCTGCGAGTGGACCTCGAAGTCGTAGGTCTCATACCCGCAGTAGGGCTGCGACTTGCGCAGGTCCCACGGCAGGCCCGCGCTGCGCAGGACCGGGCCGGTGATGCCCAGCGCCATGCAGCCGGTGAGGTCGAGGTAGGCGACGTCCTTGGTGCGGGCCAGGTAGACGGGGTTGGCGTCCAGCAGCTTGCGCAGCTGGAGGAACCGGTGCGGCATCCGCTCCAGGTACTCCCGGAGCTTGTTCATGCCGCCCTGGTTGACGTCCTGGGCGACCCCGCCGGGCCGCACGTACGCCATGTTCATCCGCAGCCCGCAGATCTCCTCGAACAGGTCGAGGGTGTACTCGCGCTCGACGAAACCGT
>JBDSTJ010000044.1:0-3811 GCA_039928335.1 Streptosporangiaceae bacterium
AGGTCGGCGACCCTGATGATCGGCAGGATCGGTCCGAAGATCTCCTCCTGCATGATGGGGGAGTCCGCGTCGAGGTCGGCGAGCACGGTCGGCGCGATGTACCGGCCGGCCCGGTCGTTGCCGCCGCCGACGACCGTGCGGCCTTCGGGCAGGAAGGCGGCGAGCCGGTCGAAGTGCCGCTCGCTGACGATCCGCCCGTAGTCCTGGCTGTCGGCCGGCTCCGACCCGTACATGCTCCTGATCGCCTTGACCAGCAGCGGCTCCAGCTGGTCTGCGGTCTCGCCGATGGCCAGCACGTAGTCGGGGGCCACGCAGGTCTGGCCGGCGTTCAGGTACTTGCCCCAGACGATCCGCCGGGCCGCCCCGGCCAGGTCGGTGCCGGGCTCGACGATCACCGGGCTCTTGCCGCCGAGTTCGAGCGCGACCGGAGTGAGGTTCTTGGCCGCGGCGGCCATCACGATCCGCCCGACCGTGCCGTTGCCGGTGTAGAAGATGTGGTCGAAGTGCTGGGCCAGCAGGGCCGTGGTCTCCTGGACCGCGCCCTCGACGACCTCGACGGCCTCGGAGTCGAGGTGCTCGGGCAGCAGCCGGGCGATCGCCGCCGAGGTGGCGGGCGCCAGCTCACTGGGCTTGACCACGGCGCAGTTGCCCGCGGCCAGCGCGCCGACCAGCGGGGCGAGCGCGAGCTGCAGCGGATAGTTCCACGGCGCAATGATCAGCGTGACGCCGAGTGGCTCCCGGACGATCTTGGCCCGGCCGGGGAGCATCGACGACGGCACGGCGACCTTGCGGGGGCGCAGCCAGCCCGCCAGATGCTTGAGCGTGTGGTCGATCTCGTTGAGGGTGAAGCCGATCTCGGTGGTGTACGCCTCCACCGGGCTCTTGCCCAGGTCGGCCTCGAGGGCCTTGAGGAACACTTCGGACTCCTGCACCAGGAGTTTCCTGAGGGCCTGTAGCTGGCCGCGGCGCCAGGCCAGCGGCTTGGTCCGGCCGCTGTCGAACGTCCGCCGGAGCCGCTCGGCCACATCGTTGATCTTCGCGTCATCCGTCATGACATCGAGTGTAATACGAAACGAAAGACTTTCGTTTCCCCTATTCTGGGGATATGACCGAATCGAGCCGCCGGGCCGGCCGGCCCCGGGACGCGGTCCGCGACCGGGCCCTGCTCGAAGCCGCCCTCGCCGAACTGGAACAGAACGGCTATGCCGGGTTGACCACCGCGGCCGTCGCCAAACGGGCCGGGGTGTCCACCGCCACCCTCTACCGGCGGTGGAGCTCCAAGGACGACCTGCTCGCCGGGACCGCGCTCGCCTGGGCCGAGGAGCTGATGCCCGAAACCGACACCGGCACCCTCGCCGGTGACCTCGCGGTCCTCCTGCACGACAAGGCACGGACCCTCCAGGGCCCCGGCGGCCGGTTGCTGCGCGCCCTGATGGGCGAGGCGGCCCACAACGACGCACTCGCCGAGGTCCTCACCGGCGCGTTCATCGTCCCCGTCCAGGAGCGGATCACCACGCTGGTCAGGCGGGCCGTCGCACGCGGCGAGATCCCGCCCGTCGACGACCCCTGGCTGGTCGCCGACCTCATCATGGGGCCGATGGTCAGCCGGGCCTTCCTCACCAGGACGACCTCGGCTTCCGTTCTGGCCGACCGAATCCTGCCCTACTTGCTTCGTGCGCTGGGCGCGGCCTGACAGGATGCGTCCATGCCCGACGTACGCCTGGCCACCGGTACCGGCCGCTGGATCCTGTTCGCCACCGTTCTCGGCTCCAGTGTCGCGATGCTCGACGCCACCGTCGTCAACGTGGCCCTGCCCCGGATCGCCGACGATCTCGGCGCGTCCATATCCGGTCTGCAGTGGACCATCAATGCCTACACCCTGACGCTCGCCGGATTCATCCTGCTCGGCGGCTCCCTGGGCGACCGGTTCGGCCGCCGCCGGATCTTCCTGATCGGCGTCGTCTGGTTCGCGATCGCCTCTGCCCTGTGCGGAGCCGCCCAGAACGTCGACATGCTCATCGCCGCGCGCGCCCTGCAGGGCGTGGGCGGCGCACTGCTCACGCCCGGCTCCCTCGCGATCATCCAGGCGTCCTTCGCTTCGACCGACCGGGCCAAGGCGATCGGCGCCTGGTCCGGTCTGGGCGGAGTCGCCTCGGCGGTCGGCCCGTTCCTCGGCGGGGGCCTCGTCGAGTCGGTCGGCTGGCGCTGGGTGTTCCTGCTCAACATCCCGCTCGCCGCCCTGGCCGTCCTGGTCACCCTCAGGCATGTTCCCGAGAGCCACGACGAACAGGCCAGCGGCCATTTCGACATCCTCGGCGCGTTCCTCGCCGCTTTCGCGCTCGCCGGGATCACCTACGCGCTGACCGAGGGGCCCAGCGGCTGGACCGGGCCCGTGATCGTCGCCGCCCTCGCCGGCCTCGTGGCGGCTGCGGCCTTCGTCCTGGTCGAACGTCGCCGCTCCGCCGGCACCGGCCCCCAGCCGATGGTGCCGCTCGAGGTGTTCGCCTCCCGCCAGTTCACCGCCGTCAACATCATCACCTTCGTCATGTACGGCGGCATGGGCGTGACGTTCTTCCTCTTCGTCCTCAACCTGCAGGTCGTCGCCGGTTTCTCGCCGGTCCTGTCCGGCACCGCGATGCTGCCCCTGACCGCCTGCCTGCTGCTGCTCTCCGCCCGTGCGGGAGCCCTCGCCCAGCGCGTCGGTCCGCGCCTGCCGATGACCATCGGCCTGGTCGTCGCCTCAGCCGGCATGCTGCTGCTCTCCCGCATCGGCGCAGGCTCCTCCTACTGGACCGAGGTGCTCCCCTCGGTCACGGTCTTCGGCCTCGGTCTCGCCGCCGTCGTCGCCCCGCTCACCGCGACCGTGCTCGCCTCGGCGGACGTACGGCACGCGGGCGTCGCCAGCGGGGTGAACAACGCGGTCGCCCGAGCCGCGAGCCTGCTCGCCGTCGCCGCGGTCCCGCCCCTGGCCGGCCTCACCGGCGACGCCTTCACCAACCCCGGCAAGTTCTCCGACGGCTTCCAGAAGGCCACCGTCGTCAGTGCGGCCCTGCTCTTCGCCGGAGGGGTCCTGTCCTACCTCACGGTCAAGAACGACGTCCTCGCCGACGCCCCCGCCGACTCCGAACCCGAATGCAGGGTCCACTGCGCCATCGGAGCCCCGCCCCTGGAACCCACCAGGACCTCCGTCCGCTGAGCGGCCAGGAAGGCGCACCGCCAGTGCTGGTGCCCAACGGGCACCAGACCCACACCGTGGTCGGCGTGGATGCCTCTCGGGTTCGTCCATGACCTCTTTTGCCACCACTCTTGGTCACCTAAGGCTATATTGCGGATACGGAATGTAGTGATCTGGCTTGGAGGCCATGTCTCGCAGGTCGATCTCCACCGCGCACCGGCTCGCTTTCACCGACACCGGAGATTCGAGCACCACAGCACCAAGGAAGGCTTTGGCTCCCATGCCGATCGATACCGTTCACGCCACACCCGCCGTCACCCACCGCACCCGGCCCAGGAGGAGCGTGGTCCTGGTGTGCGGACTGGCGCTTGCGGGGACCTCCACGGTGGTCGCGAGTCCCGCCTACGCCTACACCAATCCCAGCCCGGTGAACCTGGGGGCCGCCGGCGACTACGCGATCCTGGCACGCTCGGGGATCAGCACCACGGGCGTCTCCGCGATCACCGGCGACATGGGGGTCTTCCCGTCCGCGGCCACCGCGATCACCGGCTTCAGCCTCACCCTCGACCCCTCCGGGACCTTCTCGACCTCCCCCAGCGTCGTCGGGAAGGCCTACGCCGCCAACTACACCACTCC
>JBDSTJ010000045.1:0-2641 GCA_039928335.1 Streptosporangiaceae bacterium
GATGCCGGGCCTGGTCACCACCAAGTGGTGGAAGGAGGAGCGCGGCGAGGAGATCTTCATCGACTACAACCAGAACGCCAGGGACCGGACGATCGCCTCGGCCTACAGCGTGCGCCCCAAGCCCAACGCCCCCGTCTCGGCCCCGGTGACCTGGGCGGAGCTCGCCTCGGTCGAGACCGCAGACTTCACGATCAAGACGATGCCGGCCCGCTTCGCCGAGCTGGGCGACCTGCACGCCGCCATCGACGACGAGGCGTACTCGCTGGACAGACTTCTCGACCTGGCTGACAAGGACGAGAAGGACCATGGGCTCGGTGACATGCCGTACCCGCCCAACTACCCCAAGATGGCCGGGGAGCCCAAGCGGGTCCAGCCCAGCAAGGCCAGGGACTGACCCATGGAGATCGTGGACATGCGGCCCGAGCACGCGGCCGAGGTCCTGGAGATCTACCGACTGGGCATGGAGACCGGGCACGCCACGTTCGAGACCTCGCTGCCCGACTGGGCGGAGTTCTCCGCGGGCAGGCTGCCCGACCACCGGTTCGTGGCCCGGGACACCGCCCGGGTCCTGGGCTGGGCGGTCCTGGCGGGCAGATCCGGCCGGGCCGCCTACCGCGGAGTCGCCGAAGTCTCGATCTACGTCCATCCCGACGTGCACGGCCGCGGCATCGGCAGGTCCCTGCTGGACACGGTCATCGAATCGAGTGAACGGGCCGGGTTCTGGACCCTGCTCGCCGGGATCTTCCCGGAGAACGAGGCCAGCATGGCACTGCACCGCGCCGCCGGCTTCCGTCTCATCGGGGTCCAGGAACGCATCGGCGTGCACACCTTCGCCGGTCGGACCCGCTGGCGGGACGTGGCCAGACTCGAACGCCGCAGCCGGTCGGTGTGACCCTCGCCAGAGGTGGTCACGGTCGGGGCGGCTCCGCCCCGACCGGACGGCGTGGCCGAGCTTTAGAGCTCGATCACGACCGACTTCTCTCGGGTCGGATATGCCTACCTGGGCTTCATCCTCGGAATGTGCCTCTGACCAGGCAATTGATTGCTTGATGTTGACGGCCATTGACGGCCGCATACTGTCGTCCAGCGGAACTGAGACAGAACTGGCCGGAGCGGATCCGCTCAAGCCGGACATGACAACGGCCCGGACCCGCAGGGCCCAGGCCACTCACGCTGCGTGCCGGCTACGCCTGCCCTGGGGCTGGCCGGCTGGATGGGATGTCGTGCTCGCGAGCGACGCGGCGCAAGTGCTCCCGCGAGTACCCGGTGATCCGTGCCACCTCCGCTTGGCGGATCCCGGAGTCGGGCTGCAGCGCCTCGATGAGGAGATGCAGTTCGACTTCGGCGGCCTGCCGCTTCCTCGCGACGGCGGAGCGCAGGCGCACGGCGAGATCTTCAGTGGTCATGCTCACGAGAATGCCACAAGTCTTGGCCACTGCCTATTGCCCTAGGCCACAAACTGTGGCCATAATAGGTGGCACAAGAGCTTCGCCCCCCGGATCCACTGGGCGGCCTGACGCAAACGAAACGGGCCCGGACGCGGTGTGCAACCACCGGCCGGACCCTTGATCAGACAACTGGAGTCTGACCCGTGACCAAGATTAACCGCGTCATCGATGACGCCCCGACACGACGCCCGGGATCCCTGCTGCTCGACGCCTGCCCGGTCGCCTGGTGCGACGGTCTCCATGGCGCGCTGCTGCCCGGCACGATCCACTCCCACGAGGTTCTCGGCGACAGCCCCGTCTGCACGATGACCGTGACCGCCTGGACCATGGCCGACGGCCTGATGTCCGTGCCGGTCCTGCGCACCTACTCGCCCGACCGCGACGGCGGCCCGACCGTCTCCGACTTCCGTGTCGGCGTGGCCCGCGAGATGGCCCAGATCTGCGCCGCCAACGGCCCGCACGACGACGACGCCATCACCGAGTGGGGCCGCGGGTTCGCCCGCGCCGCTTCGCTCGTCAACGCGCTCTGACCCATCCATAGACGACCGGCCCGGGGTCCAAGCGGTCCCGGCAAGGCTCCCCGGACCCGGGGCCGGAACACCCTTCTCCACCGCCCTCCCACGGAGGTTCACCGCATGGAAGACGAACGCTTCATCGTCGCCAGGCCTACCCGCCTGACCCCCGACGGCACCGCGCACGGCCCGCCGTGGTGCGGGAACGGCCCGCACACCATCACGCCCGGCCTGGTCGGCGTCGGCCACGAGCGGAAGGTCGCCACGCTCGACTACCAGGGCACCGTCGTCACCGTCCACGCCTACTGGTCGGAGTCGCTCGACCGCCCCGCCCGGCAGAAGCCGATCGTGATGGTCACCCGCATCGACGAGGGCCAGGCCGAGGAGGAGTCCGTCGGCGTCGACTTCGAGGCCTACGAGGCCGGCGACCTGGCGGCGATCCTCGGCGGCGTCGACCCCGAGCAGCTGCTCCAGTTCGCCTCCGCGCTCGCCCGGTCGGCCGGCCTGCTCGGCTACCGCGCGAGGGAGACGCAGTGAACGACCAGACCCCCGAGGCCGTCGAGCCCGTGGCCCTCGCCGGGCTGTTCGGTGCGTTCGACGCGGACGACGCTTGGCGGATGACCCGCCGGTCCTACGTCCTGCTCGGCGAGCTGATGAAGCGGACCGACCTGCCGCCGCTCG
>JBDSTJ010000046.1:0-2568 GCA_039928335.1 Streptosporangiaceae bacterium
GAGTCGCTCAGGACGCTGTCGGAGTGGACTTTCGCCCTGGACGACTACCCGACCTCGCCCTCGTTCGTGCCGCGCGGGCCGCTCGGTGCCGAGGGCAGGTCGCGTTACGCCGGCAGGAACCCGGGCGGCCACCACGGCTACCTGGTCGTCCTCGTGCACAACGACGACCGGTTCCGCGTCGAGCTGTTCGACGCTGCCGCCGTCTCGGCCGGCCCGGTGGCCGTCCTCGCCCCGGCGCGCGGCATCGTCCTGCCCTTCATGATCCACTCGGCGTGGCTGCCCCGCGCCGTCCCCGCACCTCCCCTGGAGCGGCTCCACTTCGCCGACGACCTGGACTCCCGCCTCAGTACCCTCGACCCGGACCTGATCGCCGTCACCCGGGAGGTGGCCGCCGAACTGGGTTGACCGTGTTCGACCGCCGGGGGCCAACCCCCCGGTTCGCGCCTGCTGACCATCCGTCCAATACAGTGTTCGCGACAGGTCCATCCGAAAATCACTGGAGCGCAGATGACCAACGTCAGCGGCAGGGTCGCCGTCATTACCGGTGCGGGCTCGGGCATCGGCCGGGCCCTCGCCTGCGACCTGGCCCGCAGCGGGGCCAGGCTCGCGCTCAGCGACGTCGACACCGCCGGGCTGGCCGCCACGGCCGCCCGCGCCCGCAAACTCGGCGCGACCGTGCACGAGCAGCGCCTCGACGTCACCGACCGGGCCGCCGTGCTCTCCTACGCCGACACCGTGGTCGAGGAGTACGGCACCGTCAACCTCGTGTTCAACAACGCCGGCATCGCCTTCACCGGCGACGTCACCGAAATGACGTTCGAGCAGATCGAGCGGGTCATGGACGTCGACTTCTGGGGTGTCGTCAACGGCTCCAAGGCGTTCCTGCCCCACCTCATCGCCTCCGGCGAAGGCCACGTCATCAACGTCTCCAGCCTGTTCGGGCTGCTGTCGATCCCGGGACAGAGCGCCTACAACGCCGCCAAGTTCGCGGTCCGCGGCTTCACCGAGGCGCTCCGCCAGGAGATGATCGGCGCCGGTCACCCCGTCGAGGTCACCTGCGTGCACCCCGGCGGGATCAAGACCGCGATCGTCCGCAACTCCGACTCGGTCAAGGGCCACGACACCCAGGCACTCGCGCGGTTCTTCGACCGGCGGCTGGCCATCACCACCCCGCAGGCCGCCTCCCGGCAGATCCTGCGCGCGGTCGCGGCCGACCGTCCCCGTGCCGTCGTCGGCCCGGACGCCAAGGCCCTCGACCTGATCGTGCGGGTGATCGGCGCGCGCTACCAGCGGCTGTTCGCACTCAGCACCCGGTTCGCGATGGAGCGAATGGTCAAGCGGTGACGTTCAGGTCCAAGAAACGGACTGGAAAAGGCGTGGTTGTTCCAAGTGAGGAGACACCGGCGCGACGATCTGCCATGGGCTCCCTAGTATCTCGCTGAACCGCGATACCCGGGAACCTAGGCAAGGAGACCGCCGTGCCGCCCAAGGTGGGCTATCGAAGCTTCCGTTGTGTGTCATCGACCAGGAACGGCGTCCCCGACGTCGGTGACCCGGCCCGGTACCGGCTCGTCGTAGCCGCCTCACCGCTCAGCCTCCAGGAGTTCATCGCGACCCACCCCCCTGACGGACCACCTGGCCGTCCGGTCCGCGGGAAGCTCTGGAGCCGGGTGGAGTTCCTCGACCAGCAGTGGGTCGCCGAGTGGGTCGCCGAGTCCGAGGACGCCGAGTGCTTCTGTCTCGGTGTCTTCGAACGCTACGGCGCGGTGATCCCCGCCGACCTCGTCGTCCTGGACGCCCTCGCCGAGGACTTCCAGGGCTTCGAGACGATCGGCCGCGAGGCCAGCTGGGTCCAGGCGGCACACGTCCGGGCCTTCACCGGAATCCGCGACCTCCGCGAGGCGCTGCACCTCATGTACCGCGACGACTGGATCACCCCGCTCGACGACGGCACGGTGATCGCCCCCCGCATCTCACTGGAGTTCCTGGGCTAGCCGGGCTCCCTGGGTCGCCATTCCACGAGGGTCGAGAGCACCATCGTGCTCGAGGGCCGACCGTACTCGGCGAGGCGGTCGATGAACGTCTCGAACGCCGCCATGGAGGCCACCGCCACCAGCAGCACACAGCACGCGCCGCCGGTGACCCGGTGCAGCTGGAGGATCTCCGGCCAGGTCCGGGCCGCGGGGTCGCGCAGCACGCACCGGGCCCCGTAGCACTGCACCTGGACCAGGGCCGTGACCGGCCTGCCGATGCCGGCGAGGTCCACATGGGCGTGATACCCGGTGATCACATTGTCGCGTTCCAGTCGCCGCACCCGCTCGGCCACCGCGGGCGGGGACAGGTTCAGCCTGCGGGACAGCTCGTTGTAGGACAGCCGGGCGTCGACCTGCAGTTCCTCGAGGATCCGCTGGTCCAGTTCGTCCATTTTCGCTCCCAACCCCAAAACCGGGTTCTGCCTTCCTTCTGGAAGGCCGCACCCGTGGAACGCCTTCAGATGGCCCTTCCAACCGGGCCCCTCAGGCACTCACAATAGGGGTCAGCGATCAAGATGGAGGTGACCGAATGAAG
>JBDSTJ010000047.1:0-7378 GCA_039928335.1 Streptosporangiaceae bacterium
TCCAGGCCTTCGAGGACGGTGATGGAACTTGCGTCGTACGACAAAGGAAGATCCTCCTGCCCGGGGACACTCACCCAGGCGTTTAGTCAGTGCCGCCGCATGCCCCGTAACACGCAGTCCTAATTGACACACTGTTTCGATCCTCGCCGACCCCTGAGGGACGGGCGCCATCACACACGAACTGAACTTCCTCGTCATCCTACCGGGTCAGGGCTCGGAAAGTGGCACTGACGGGCCCTGTAGTCGAGCCTCCCGGCTTGCGGCCCCGGAACAGACATCCCCCTACTCGACCGGGGGGGTCCTGGCGCGTGGGGAGCCCTTGACAAAGTCGGCTGCCGTGTCCAATAGGACCGGACTGGGGAGGTTTCGGTCAGCGGACCCGCCACTGACCCGGCTTGCGCGCGACCTGCGGCCCCATGACCTTGACGCGCTTGACCGTGTTGTCGCCCAGCTCCTCGTTCAACCTGCGGACCAGGGTGCTCGCCAGCAGCCGGACCTGCTGCGCCCAGGCCGGGGAGTCGACGTTCACCACCAGCTCACCGTCCTCGAAGGTGCCGGGCGAGGTGTGCTCGGCCAGCTCAGCACCCACGATGGCGGCCCAGTTGCCGAACACGCTGCCGACCGCGGCCTTCTCCTCCCAGCCCCGGTCTGACATCAGTTTCCTGATCGAGGCGCCGAACGGCTGCGGCCCGCCGCCCCGGCTGGGGTCCCGGACCACCCGGCCGGGCTTGCGCCTGCGCTGCCCGGGAACGGACTGCCGCTTGGCCGCGTCGGCCCGCGCCTGCGCGAGGGCCTCCCTGGCCAGTTCGATCCCGGTCTTCTTCGGCGCCTCTCCAGGCACGGTCTCCTCGGGCACGGTCTCCTCGGGCACGGTCTCGTCAGGCACGGTCGACCTCTCCCTCGGACACGCGGTAGCTGGCGCCGACGAGTTCGGCCGGAACGTCCTCGGGTACCGCAGCGGTGATCAGAACCTGCTCGGCGGGCGCGACCATCTCGGCGAGCCTGCGCCGGCGGCCCGTGTCGAGCTCGGCGAAGACGTCGTCGAGGATCAGTACCGGATCGTCGCCCTCGGCCCGGAGCAGTTCGTAGGCCGCCAGGCGCAGGGCCAGCGCGAACGACCACGACTCGCCGTGGCTGGCATACCCGCGCGCGGGGAGGTCACCGAGCTTCAGCAGCAGCTCGTCGCGGTGCGGGCCGACGACACTCGTGCCCCGGGCCAGCTCCTGCCGCCGCGCCGCCGCGATGCCCTCGAGCAGGACCTCCGCCAGTTGTGCACGGTCTGTGGATATCTCCACGTCCTCGCCCAGCGAGCTCCGGTACTCCAGCCCCGCGACTCCCGACGGGGCGAGCTCGGCGTAGGCCTTCGCGACCAGCGGGCCCAGCACGTTGACCAGGTCGATCCTGGCTGCCAGCAGCTCCGCGCCGACCTGGACGAGGTGGGAGTCCCAGACCTCCAGCGTTGAGATCAGCTCGGGGCCGGGGGAGCGGCGCTGCTGCACCGCGGTCTTCAGCAGGGCGTTGCGCTGTTTGAGCACCCGGTCATAGTCGGCCCGGACTCCGGAGAACCGGGGCGTGCGGGTGGTCAGAAGCTCGTCGAGGAACCGGCGGCGCTCGCCGGGATCGCCCTTCACCAGGGCCAGGTCCTCGGGTGCGAACAGCACGGTCCGCAGCATGCCCAGGATGTCGCGGGGCCGCGGGACGGCGTTGCGGTTCAGCCGGACCCGGTTGGCGCGGCCGACGTTGATCTCCATCTCGATAAAGGCCTCGCGCACGTCCCGGACGACCTTGGCCCGGATGATCGCCCGCGGAGCGCCCTGCCTGATCAGCGGGGCGTCGGTCGCGACCCGGTGGCTGCCGTGCGTGGCGACGTAGCCGATCGCCTCGACGAGGTTGGTCTTGCCCTGCCCGTTGGGTCCCACGAACGCGGTGACCCCGGGCTCCAGCGGAACCTCGGCGGAGGCATACGACCGGTAGTCGGCGAGGGTCAGGTGGGCAACATGCACCCCAGCAGACTAGGCGCTGCCCACCTGTCCCCAGGCTGTGGACGGACTACTTCTTCTCGACCGCGTGACCGCCGAACTGGTTGCGCAGCGCCGCGACGACCTTCATCGCCGGGGAGTCGTCCTGGCGCGAGGCGAACCGGGCGTACAGCGAGGCCGTGATCGCCGGCAGGGGGACCGCGTGGTCGACCGCGGCCTGGATCGTCCAGCGGCCCTCGCCGGAGTCCGCGGCGTACCCGCGGATGTCGGCGAGCTCGGCGTCCTCGGCGAGCGCCCGGTTGAGCAGTTCCAGCAGCCAGGACCGGATGACGGTGCCCTCCTGCCAGCTGCGGAAGGTCTCGGGCACGTCGGTGACGACGCTGCTGGCCTTGAGCAGCTCATAGCCCTCGGCGAAGGCCTGCATCATTCCGTACTCAATGCCGTTGTGGACCATCTTGGCGAAGTGGCCCGCGCCGACCGCGCCGCTGTGCACGAACCCGAACTCGCCCTCGGGCTTGAGCGTGTCGAAAACCGGCTGAACCCTGGCTACGTCGTCGACGGTGCCGCCGACCATCAGGGCGTAGCCGTTCTGCAGGCCCCAGACGCCGCCGCTGACGCCGCAGTCGACGAAGCCGATGCCCTTGTCCGCGAGCTCCGCGCCGTGCTTCTGGTCGTCCAGGTAGTGGGAGTTGCCGCCGTCGATGACGATGTCGCCGGGGGACAGCAGCGCGCCGATCGTGCTGACGGTCTCCTGGGTGGCCTTGCCCGAGGGCACCATGACCCAGACCACCCGCGGCGCCGCGAGCTTGGTGACCAGCTCCTCCAGCGACTTCACGTCACTGACTGCGGGGTCGCGGTCGTAACCGACGACCGTGTGGCCGCCGCGGCGCAGCCGCTCGGCCATGTTGCCGCCCATCTTGCCCAGACCGATGAGGCCGAGTTCCATGCCGCCACTCCTTGGTAGGGAGAATCCGGCCCGCCGAACGGGCCGTCAAAGTGATCGTTCCTCGTGGGAATCCACCGATTTCACCGACAAGGCTATCCCTCACCCGGTCACCCCTACCCAGAATCCGGGTAGTCATGATCACAACCTCCGCCGTCCACCTGCCGTCCACCTGACCGTCCCAGTGGCGTCGGGTTATCCACCGGCTGTGTCCACAGGTTCGCCGAACCTGTGGACACAGCGGTTTTCCACAGGGTCAGCCCGACAGCCGCACCGGCATGATCAGGTAGCGGTAGGCCGGGATCGATCCGTCGTCCAGCGGCTTGCCGGTGAGGACCGCCGGCTTGGTCGGCGTCGTGAACGACAGCCGGGCCACGTCCGAGCCGATCTGGGCCAGCCCGTCCAGGACATAGCCGGGGTTGAAGGCGATGTTGATGTCGTCGCCCTCCAGCGTCGCCTCAAGGGCCTCCACGGCCTGAGCCTCATCCCCGGTGCCCGCCTCGAGTACGACCTCTCCCTGGCTGAATGCGAGCCGCACAGGGGTGTTCCGCTCGGCCACCAGGGCCACCCGCTTGAGCGCGTCGACGAAGGCCGAGGTCTGGACCTCGGCGTAGCCCGCGTACTCGCCCGGGAACAGCGAGCGGTACTTGACGAAGTCGCCGTCGAGCAGCCGCGAGGTGGTGCGGCGGCCGCCGCCCTCGAAACCGATCATCCCCTCGCCTTTGCCGTCGGATCCGCCCAGGGAGATCTGGACCTCCGCGCCCGAGGTCAGCGACTTGGCGGTGTCGGCGAGGGTCTTGGCCGGCACCAGGGCGACGGCGGAGAAGTCGGGGTTCTCGGGCTTCCAGTGCAGTTCGCGCACCGCCAGCCGGTAGCGGTCGGTCGAGGCCAGTGTCACCGTCTCGCCGTCGATCTCGACCCGGACGCCGGTCAGCATCGGGATCGTGTCATCGCGGCCGGCCGCGATGGCCACCTGTGCCACGGCGGCCGCGAACTCGTCGCTGCCCACCGTGCCTGAGTTCGGGGGCATCGCCGGCAGCGTCGGATAGTCCTCGACCGGCATCGTCAGCAGGGTGAACTTGGCGCTGCCGCAGTGCAGCATCACCTTGGCCCCGTCGGTGGTGACCTCCACAGGGTGTGGAGGCAGAGCCCGGCAGATCTCGGCGAGCAGGCGGCCGGAGACCAGCGCGGTGCCGGGTTCCTCCACGTCGATGTCCGCGCCCACCTGGGCGGAGACCTCGTAGTCGAAGGCCGACAGCTTGAGCCGGTCGGTGACCTCCAGGTGCATGCCTGCCAGCACCGGAACCGGTGGCCGGACGGGCAGGGTGCGCGCGGTCCAGGCCACGGCGTCGGCGAGAGCGTCACGGTCGATGCGGAACTTCACGGGACCCGCCTCCAGGTCGATGAGGTGTTTGAGTGGGGAGGGCCCGGGGAACTTGATCCACAGACCCTTACTTGTTCTTGAATCTTTTTCTCTAGATAGATAAGTAGAGCAGTCATAGTCGTAGGGGCTGTGGAAACCGTGGATAACCCGTGGATCCGCTGGTCAGCACCCGGATTTCACCCACAGGTCCTGTGGGTGACGCTCTGTGGACAACGGGGTGTCCTGTGGACGGCGCAAACTTGTCCCCAACCCGTCCCCACGTTGTCCACCTGTTGTCCACCGGTTCTCCCCAGGTTTTCCACCAGGCCGCGCGCCGACCTCCCAAATCGTGACAGAACGGTCGGACAGTCCTGTGCACGAAAGAGGTTCGTCCACACCACGTCCACAGGCTTTCCCCAGGTTGTCCACCGGTTATCCACCGGTTATCCACCGTGCTCGGGTACGGGGCGCTTTTTTGTCCCCAGGACGTCCACAGGTTGTCCACGAATTATCCACAGGTTGTCCGCAGCTTTATCCACAGTGATCCACAGAGTTATCCCCAGGTTGTGAATGATCCTTGGCAGGATCAGCGACTGCTGCCGCGGGCCTGCTGCTTGATCCGGCTCGTCAGCTCGGTGACCTGGTTGTAGATCGACCGGCGTTCGGCCATGAGCGAGCGGATCTTGCGGTCGGCGTGCATGACCGTGGTGTGGTCGCGGCCGCCGAACTGCTGGCCGATCTTGGGGAGGGACAGGTCGGTGAGCTCGCGGCACAGGTACATCGCGATCTGCCGTGCCGTCACCAGGACCCGCGAGCGCGAGGCCCCGCACAGGTCGTCGATCTCGATCCCGAAGTAGGTCGCCGTCTGCGCCATGATCGTGGCTGCGGTGATCTCGGGGCCGCCGCTGTCAGGAATGAGGTCCTTGAGCACGATCTCGGTCAGCCGAAGGTCGACCGACTGCCGGTTCAGGCTGGCGAACGCGGTGACCCGGATCAGTGCGCCCTCCAGCTCCCGGATGTTCGTCGAGATCTTGGTGGCGATGAACTCGAGCACGTCCGGCGGGGCGGCCAGTCCCTCCTGCACGGCCTTCTTGCGCAGGATCGCGATGCGGGTCTCCAGCTCGGGCGGCTGGACATCGGTGATCAGACCCCACTCGAACCGGTTGCGAAGCCGGTCCTCCAGGGTGACGAGCTGCTTGGGCGCCCGGTCACTGGAGATCACGATCTGCTTGTTGGCGTTGTGCAGGGTGTTGAAGGTGTGGAAGAACTCCTCCTGGGTCTGCTCCTTGCCCTCAAGGAACTGAATGTCGTCGATCAGGAGGATGTCCACATCGCGATAGCGGCGGCGGAAGCCCTCGGCCTTGCCGTCGCGGATCGCGTTGATGAAGTCGTTGGTGAACTCCTCGGAGCTCACATACCGGACACGCGCCCCGTCGAAGAGGCTCCGGGCGTAGTGGCCGATGGCATGCAGCAGGTGGGTCTTGCCCAGCCCGGACTCGCCGTAGATGAACAGCGGGTTGTAGGCCTTGGCCGGCGACTCGGCGACCGCGACCGCGGCGGCCTGAGCGAACCGGTTACTGGCTCCTGTGACGAATGTCTCGAAGGTGTATTTCGGGTTCAGCCGGGCCGCTTCGATCGTCGTCTTGTTGGCGCCCGGCGGCCGCGGCTCCGACCAGGGGGCGGGGGAGGAGAAGGTCTCGCCCGACTCGACCGGCGGCGGAGCGTACGGGGAAGGGGCGAACGACTCCTGCACAGGAGGGCCCGCGAAGGTGTGGCCGCCGATGTGCGAAGGATGCACAGGCTGTGGAGGAACTTGTCCACCGCCCGGTGGATAAACCCCTTGAGGCCCTGCATACGGGTCTGCAGCCTGTGGATCGTTCTGTGGACGGTCCTGTGCACGACCGCGCTGACCCTGTGGAGATCCCTGTGGATAACCGTCGCGGTCATACGATCCCTGCTGCTCCTGCCGACGGGGTTGGACCTGCTCGTACCGGTTCTGGTCGTAGCGGTCCTGTTGCTGTTCCCGGGGAGCACGCTGCTGCTCGTACTGGCCCTGCTGGTCGTACTGGTTCTGCTGGTCGTAGTGACCCTGCTGCCCGTAGGACCGCTCGTCATAGCGCTGCTGCTGGTCCTGAGGTTGCTGCTGCTGCTGCTGCTGCTGCTGTTGTTGTTGCTGTTGCTGGACGGGCTGCTGTGGAGGAGCCTGGTGCCGGTCGGGGACCCCGGTGGCGAGGTCGGGCTGGACGGTCACCACGACCCGGATCGGCCGACCGAGCTGCTGGGTCAGCGAGACCTCGATCAGGCCGGTCACCCGCGCCTCGATGGCGTTCTTGGCGAACTCGTTGGGCACCGCGAGCAAAGCCATGTCCTGGAAAAGGCCGAGCGGCCGGGTCACGGGCAGCCATGCTCGGTCCTGTGGTGGCACCTTGTCTGTGGGAATCGAGGCGATGAGGCGGGCCCATATCGAGCTGAGATCCAGTTCGTCCATGTGCCGCTCCCCCGCGCTGCCCAACCCCGTCTACCTGCGGTAATACCCCGCGAGCGCTGGATCCTCAGCAGCATCTGGAGACGTCCGGCGGAACGGGAGCCCCTACTCTCTCACGATTCATCCACAGGTTTGTCCACAAGTTGTGTATAACTTTGAGGCGACCTTGAGACCGCTCCGTTTGACCCCGAGGGCGCGGAGAACGTACGGTTCTACGGTCGAGTCGCATCGATGGTGGTGACGCGTGCCCGTCTGCAGTTCCGGTCCACACCCGGAACGTGAACAGGGCGGGCCCCCGCTGCGAGGGACCAAACGTGGCCCTCGATGCGACCCCCACTCAGCAGCACCGACCGCAGCAGGAGTCAGCAGTGAGCAAGCGTACTTTTCAGCCGAACAACCGCCGCCGTCACAAGAAGCACGGCTTCCGGCTTCGCATGCGTACCCGCGCCGGCCGCGCCATTCTCGCCGGTCGCCGCCGCAAGGGCCGCGAGCAGATCGCGGTCTGAGGGGCTTTGAACGCCCCCCGCTGCTGATGCTTCCGGCCGACAACCGGATGCGGCGGCGTCAAGAGTTCACGCTGGCCGTCCGGCGCGGTAAACGCGCCGGGC
>JBDSTJ010000048.1:0-2500 GCA_039928335.1 Streptosporangiaceae bacterium
CCGAGGAGGTCACCGGGATCGACCTGGTGCAGAGCCAGTTGCGGATCGCCGGCGGCGAGACTCTGGCCGAACTCGACATCGTCCAGGAGACCGTGACGGTCTCGGGCTTCGCGGTGCAGTGCCGGATCACCACCGAGGACCCGGCCAACGGGTTCCGGCCGGACACCGGCAAGATCTCCGCCTACCGGTCGCCGGGCGGGGCCGGGGTGCGCCTCGACACCGGGACCACGCACGCGGGCGCCGAGGTCTCGCCGTTCTTCGACTCGCTCCTGGTCAAGCTGACCACCCGCGGCCGTACCTTCGAGGAGGCCGTGCGGCGCTCCCGCCGGGCCGTCGCGGAGTTCCGGATCCGCGGGGTCTCCAGCAACATCCCGTTCCTGCAGGCCCTGCTGGACGAGCCCGACTTCTGCGCGGGCGGCGTGACCACGTCCTACATTGCCGACCATCCCGAGCTGCTCACCGCCCGCTCCAGCGGCGACCGCGCGACCCGGCTGGTCCAGTACCTCGCCAACGTGACGGTGAACAAGCCGCACGGCGACGCCCCGACCGAGCTTGACCCGGCGGCCAAGCTCCCGACGCTCGACCTGTCCGTCCCGCCGCCCGCCGGATCCCGTGACCGCCTGCTCCGGCTCGGCCCGGCCGCGTTCGCCGCGGACCTGCGCGCCCAGACCGCGCTGGCCGTCACCGACACCACGTTCCGGGACGCCCACCAGTCGCTGCTCGCCACCCGGGTCCGCACATTCGACCTGCTCACGGCCGCACCCTACGCCGCCCGGATGTCGCCGCAACTGCTGTCCCTGGAGGCCTGGGGCGGCGCCACCTACGACGTCGCACTGCGTTTCCTCGGGGAGTCACCGTGGGACAGGCTCGCCTCGATCCGCGAGGCCGCCCCGAACCTGTGCCTCCAGATGCTGCTGCGGGGGCGCAACACCGTCGGCTACACCCCCTACCCCGACTCCGTCGCCCGCGCCTTCGTCACCGAGGCGGCGAGCACCGGAGTCGACATCTTCCGGGTCTTCGACGCGCTCAACGACGTCGAACGGATGCGACCGGCCATCGACGCCGTCCTGCAGACACACGCGCTCGTCGAGGGGACGCTCTGCTACACCGGCGACCTGTCGTCGCCGAACGAGCGGCTCTACACCCTCGACTACTACCTGCGCCTCGCCGAACAACTGGTGGAGGCCGGGGTCCACGTCCTGTGCGTCAAGGACATGGCGGGGCTGCTGCGCGCGCCCGCCGCCCGCACCCTCATCACCGCCCTGCGCGAACGCTTCGACCTCCCCGTTCACCTGCACACCCACGACACCGCAGGCGGCCAGCTCGCCACCTACCTCGCGGCGATCGAGGCGGGCGTGGACGCGGTGGACGGAGCGGCGTCGCCGCTGTCGGGCACCACCAGCCAGCCGCCGCTCCAGGCGATCGTGGCGCACACCGACTTCACCGAGCGGGCGACCGGCCTCGACCTGGAGTCGCTCACCGCGATGGAACCCTACTGGGAGGCCGTGCGGCGGCTGTACGCGCCGTTCGAGATGGGACTGCCCGCCCCGACCGGGCGCGTGTACCAGCACGAGATCCCCGGCGGACAGTTGTCGAATCTGCGGCAGCAGGCCGTGGCGCTCGGGCTCGGTGACCGGTTCGAGGAGATCGAGCGGCTGTACGCCGCCTCCGACCGGATCCTCGGCCGACTCGTGAAGGTCACCCCGTCCAGCAAGGTCGTCGGCGACCTGGCCCTGCATCTGGTGGCGGCCGGCGCCGACCCTGACGACTTCGCTGCGTACCCCGAGCGGTTCGACATCCCCGACAGCGTGATCGGGTTCCTCGCAGGTGAGCTGGGCGACCCGCCCGGCGGCTGGCCCGAGCCGTTCCGCGGCCGGGCCCTCGGCACCCGTAGGTTCACGCCCGCCCGGGGCGAACTGACCGGCGAGGAGGAGCAGGCTCTGCTGGGCCCGAAAGTCCGCGAGACCCTCGACCGGCTGCTGTTCCCCGGACCCGCCAAGGAGTACCGGGAGGCCGTCGCCTCGTTCGGTGACCTGTCGGTCCTGCCGACGGAGGCGTTCCTGTACGGCCTGCGCACCGGCCACGAGGTGGCCTTTGACCTGGAGTCCGGGGTCCGGGTCCTGGCCGGGCTCGAAGCGATCAGCGAGGTCGACGAGGCCGGGATGCGGCAGGTGATCTGCACGGTCAACGGCCAGCTCCGCACCCTCGCCGTCCGGGACCGTTCGGTCGCCTCGGACGCGGCGCCGGTCGAGCAGGCCGACCCGGGCGTGCCCGGCCAGGTCGCCGCGCCGTTCTCCGGCTCGGTGGTGGCCCGGGTCGAGCAGGGCGACAAGGTCGCTGTCGGGGACGTCGTCGCGACCATCGAGGCGATGAAGATGGAGGCCAATATCACCGCCCCGGTCGAGGGGACGGTCTCCCGCGTCGCGGTCACCGGTCCCGCCCAGGCCCAGGCGGGCGACCTGCTGCTCGTGATCTCCTGAGAGCAGTCCCGTGGCGCCCG
>JBDSTJ010000049.1:0-5370 GCA_039928335.1 Streptosporangiaceae bacterium
GCTCCGGCTGCCGTTCGCGCTGGCCGGGCTGGTCCTGTTCGGCACCCATCCGACCGGCTGGGCCGAGGTCGGCGCACTCGCCGTCGACACCCTCGGCCGGATCATCAGCTGGACCGTCACGGTGCCGTTCTACGCGGGGGTGACGGCGCTGATCTACTTCGACCGGCGGATGCGCCGCGAGGGCCTGGACCTGGAGCTGCAGACCCGGCGGGAGCTGCCGGCCGACTTCCTGTCACTGTGGGCGCCGAGCCCCTACCAGGTGGGTGCCTGGACCCGTCCGGCCCAGCAGGGATACCTCAGATGATCTTTCAGGGTGAGCCGATCGGCCGGGACGCGGCGCGGGAGCTGGCCCGGCGCGAGCTGGAGAAGCCGATCTACCACCGGGACCGGCCGTCGTTCGTCGACCGGATGCTCGACCAGATCCAGGACTGGTTCCGCAGGGTCACCCCCGACCCCAGGTGCGGCACCGGGTCCTCCCCGTTCAGCGGCACCATCACCCTCGTGATCCTGGCGGCCCTGCTGGTGCTGGTCGTCGCGGCGGTCTACTGGTGGATGCGCGGGCGCGGCAACCTCAAGGGCCGGCGCAGGGCCCTGCTGGAGGCGCGCCCGACCCGGGCCGCCGACCACCGCGCCGACGCCGAGCGGTTCGCCGCCGCCGGGCAGTGGGCCGAGGCGATCCGGGAACGGCTCCGCGCGATCGCCCGCGACCTGGAGGAACGGGTGATCCTCGATCCGCGTCCCGGCCGCACCGCCGACGAACTCGCCAGCGAGGCCGGTGCGGTGCTGCCGGTCGACCTGACGCCGGGCATCCGGATCTTCGACGACGTCTGGTACGGCGACCGGCCCGGCACCGCCGAGGGCTACCACGTGCTCAGGGACCTCGACGAGGCCGTGCGGAAGGCCAGGCCCCGGCCGATGGAGGCCGTCGCATGGCAGTGACCTCTCCCCCGTCCGCCTCGGCCGTCGCCGGCCGCCGCTTCCGGGCCGGCCGGGGAATCGTCCTGTTTGTCCTGATCCTGGTCGCGCTCGCGGTCGTCCTCGCGATCCTGCGCCCCACGGTCAAGGGCGGCCACCTCGACCCCGAGTCGGCCGCCGCGAACGGCGCGCGGGCCGTCGCGGAGATCACCCGGCAGCACGGTACCCCGGTCTCGGTGAGCCGGACCGCGGCCGGCGCGGTGGCCAGGACCGGCCCCGACACGACCCTGGTAATCGTAGGATCGGACCGGCTCACCCGGGCGGGTCTCGACACGCTGGCCGCCGGGGCCAGGGGCGCGCTGGTCCTGATCGAGCCGACCCGGGTCGCGCTGACCCGGCTGGCCCCCGGGATCGAACCCGCCTCCGCCGTGACCGGTCCGGCCCAGCCGGGGTGCACGCCCGCCTCACTCGCGGGCGAAGTCGACTTCGGTTCCGCCACGACCTATGACGCCGCCGGGGCCTCGGGCGTGCAGAACTGCTACCCGGGCGGCGAGGACGAACTGCCCCGGATGGTGCAGGCCGCTCTGGGCGCGCAGCGGACCGTCACGGTGCTGGGCTCCGGAGCCCCGTTCACCAACGAGAACCTCGCCAGGGACGGTAACGCCGCCCTGGCGGTCAACCTGCTGGGCGCGCACGGCGAGGTCGTCTGGCTGTTGCCCGACCTGCCCGTCGCCGGGTCGGCCGGCGACCGGAGCTTCTTCGACCTGGTCCCCGACGGGGTGATCTTCTTCTTCTGGCAGCTCGTCATCGCGGTGTTCGTGATCGCGCTGTGGCGGATGCGTCGGCTGGGACCGGTGGTGACCGAACGGCTGCCGGTCGTGGTCCGCTCCGCCGAGACCGTCGAGGGCCGCGCCAGTCTCTACCGGGCCGCCAGGGCACGCGACCGCGCCGCCTCAGCGCTGCGCGACAGCGCCCGCGAACGGCTCGTCCCCCTGTTGGGCCTGCCGCGCAGTGCCGCGGCCGACCCGGCCCGCGGACCGGAGATCGTCACCCTGGTGACGTCCCGGTCCGGGCTGGACCAGCCGACCTCGTCCTGGGCGCTGTACGGTTCCGACCCGGTGGACGACCTCGAGCTGATCCGGCTCACCGAGACCATTGATGATCTAGAAAGGCGAGTACGGGGCTCATGAGCGAAACTGTAAGCGCGGCACGCCAGTCCCTGACCGCCCTGCGCGGCGAGGTGGCCAAGGCGGTCGTGGGCCAGGACGCCGTCGTCACCGGCCTGGTGATCGCGCTGCTGTGCCGGGGGCACGTCCTGCTCGAAGGCGTGCCGGGCGTCGCCAAGACCCTGCTGGTCCGGACCCTCGCCCAGGCGCTGGACCTGGACTTCAAACGGGTCCAGTTCACTCCCGACCTGATGCCCGGCGACGTCACCGGCTCGCTGATCTACGACAACAAGACCTCGGAGTTCGAGTTCCGGCGCGGCCCGGTCTTCACCAACCTGCTGCTCGCCGACGAGATCAACCGCACGCCGCCCAAGACCCAGGCGTCGCTGCTGGAGGCCATGGAGGAGCGTCAGGTCTCGGTAGACGGCGTGCCCCGGATGCTGCCCGAGCCGTTCGTGGTGTGCGCGACCCAGAACCCGATCGAGTACGAGGGCACCTACCCGCTGCCCGAGGCCCAGCTCGACCGGTTCCTGATGAAGCTGACCGTGCCGCTGCCGACCCGCGAGGAGGAGATCGGCGTGGTCGAACGGCACGCCCAGGGCTTCGACCCGCGCGACCTGTCCTCGATCAACCCCGTCGCGAGCGCCGCCGACCTCGCCGCGGGCCGGGACGCCGTCGGGACCCTGCACGTCGACCCGAAGATCATCGCGTATGTGGTGGACCTGTGCCGGGCCACCCGCCAGTCCCCGTCCCTGCAGCTCGGGGCCTCTCCCCGGGGCGCGACCGCCCTGCTCAACACCGCCCGCGCCTGGGCCTGGATGTCCGGTCGCGACTACGTCACCCCCGACGACGTGAAGGCCCTCGCCCGCCCCACCCTCCGCCACCGCGTGCAGCTCCGTCCCGAGGCCGACCTCGAGGGTGCCACCGCCGACGGCGTCCTCGAGGGCGTCCTCACCACCGTCCCCGCCCCCCGATGAGAGATCTTCGGCGGAGCCAGACACAGAGCGGGGTTGTCCCGTGGTCGTGACCGGCAGGTTGGGACTGCTGGCGTTGCTGGCGGCCGGGATTCCGCTGCTCGTACCGCATGCCTGGGTCCTCGCGGTCATCGCCGTGGTGCTGGTGGCACTGGCCGGGCTGGACTTCGGGCTCGCCGGGAACGTGCGCAAGCTGGTGCTGCACCGCTCGGGTGACACGAACGTGCGGCTGGGCGAGACCGCCTCGGTCAGCCTGATCGTGGAGAACCCGGGGGCGCGCCGGGTCCGGGCGGTGGTCCGGGACGCCTGGCAGCCCAGCGCCGGCGCGACGCCCCGTACCGCCTCGATCGATGTTCCCGCAGGTGAGCGCCGCCGGCTCGACCTGACCCTGACCCCGACCCGGCGCGGCGACCGGCAGGCGGTCACGGTCACGATCCGGTCCACCGGACCGCTGGGGCTGGCCGCGCGGCAGCTGTCCCGCCCGGCCCCGTGGCGGCTGCGGGTCCTGCCCGGTTTCCCCTCCCGTCGGCACCTGCCCGCCAAGCTCCGCAGACTCCGGGAGCTCACCGGCCAGCACGTCGCGCTGATCCGGGGGCAGGGCACCGAGTTCGACTCGCTGCGCGAGTATGTGATCGGCGACGATGTCCGCTCGATCGACTGGCGGGCCACCGCCCGACGTAACGACCTGGTCGTGCGCACCTGGCGGCCGGAACGCGACCGCCGGATCTTCCTGATCCTCGACACCGGCCGCACCTCGGCGGGCCGGGTCGGCGACATTCCCCGGCTGGACTGCTCCATGGACGCCGCGCTCCTGCTGGGCGCGCTGGCGTCCCGGGCCGGCGACCGGGTCGACCTGATGGCCTACGACCGCCGGGTACGGGGCCGGGTCGAGGGCGTCTCACGGACCCACCTGCTGACCTCGATGGTCCAGATGATGGCCCCGCTGGAGCCCGAACTGATCGAGTCGGACGCCGCCGGCATGGTGACGGCGCTGCTGTCCCGGGTCCGCCAGCGCTGCCTGGTCGTCCTGCTGATGGACCTCAACGCCGCCTCGATCGAGGAGAGCCTGCTCCCGCTGCTCCCCCAGCTCACCACCCGCCACCTCGTGATGATCGCCGCAGTGTCCGACCCGAGGGTCGGTGAGATGGCGGCGTCGCGGGGCGACATGGCCGCCATCTACGACGCCGCCGCCGCCGAACGATCCCGGGGCGAACGCCGCCGCCTGACCGCCGAGCTCCGCCGCTACGGCGTCGAGGTCGTCGACGCCGCGCCGGACGAGATCGCCCCCGCGCTCGCCGACGCCTACCTGGCCCTCAAGGCCGCAGGCAGGCTGTAGAACGGGCCTGTAGGACGGGCAGGCAGAGCAGGCCGGACCGGCTCGTACCGCTCGTACCGGCCCGTGGTCCCAGCCTGTCCCGGTCAGAGAGTGGGCGGGGATTCCAGGGCGGTGAGTTCGATGCCGGGGGCGGCCAGGACGACATCGCCGGCGAGGTGCCACTCATAGGATTCGGCGGTCTCCAGGTCGGTGACCGCATAGGCCTCGACCGGGAGCGGCCCCAGGTCGGTGGGGTGGGTGTCGGCGGCGGTCAGCGTCCAGCGCTGGGTGATCGTGCGGGCGGCGAGGGAGGGCCCGGAGATCTGGACGAGCCGGACGTCCGCGTGGCCGCCCGGGGCCAGTCCCAGCGACCGGGCCACCGTGACCAGGAACCCCGGCGAGGCGGTGAGGAACCCGTAGGCGTCGGCGGTGAACTCCTGGTCGTTGCGGATCCAGAGCAGATCACGCCCGGCCAGGCCGCCCCGGACCAGCCAGTCGTCGTTCCTGAGCTGCACCCGGATCTGCCGCCACCGCGAGTCGACGGTGAGGTCGGTGGACTCGCTGACATAGCGCCACCCCGCGGGGCCGGGGGCGCACTGGAAGTGCTCCTCGGTCTCCGACTCCAGATGAAGGTATGTTCCGCGCGGCATGCGCCCGAGCTTAGGCCCCGCCCCGGTGCCGGCCGTCAGGAGCCCGAACGCCAGGAGGAGAGGTAGTCCTCCTGGTCGGGGGTGAGCGTGTCGATGTCGACGGCCATCGAGGCGAGCTTGAGCCGGGCCACCTCGGAGTCGATCGCCTCGGGGACCTGGTGGACGCCGGGCTCGAGGTGGTGACCGACCAGCCACGCGCAGGTCAGGGCCTGGTCGGCGAACGACATGTCCATGACCGCGGCGGGGTGGCCCTCGGCGGCGGCCAGGTTGACCAGCCGGCCCTCGCTGAGCAGGACGAGCCGCCGGCCGTCGGCCAGGACGTACTCGTCGGCCTGCGGGCGGACCCGCTG
>JBDSTJ010000050.1:0-6905 GCA_039928335.1 Streptosporangiaceae bacterium
GGCAGGCCGGGATGTTCTCGGAGGGGCTGCTGTATGCGGACGCTTCATCCTCGCCGGTGGAGAAGGTCGGGTTGTTCAGGGCGTTGTTCGTGGGCAGGCCGGACGTGTACGCGCGGCGCTGGGTGAGCGCGAAGAACGGCCGGACGGGCTGGAGCCCTGCGGAGGAGAATCCGTGGGACCGGAACAAAGCCGAACGCGATCGTGTGTTCTTCCCTCTGACGGACGAGGTAGTCGTCGAACATCTCCGCCTTCCCAGAGGAGATCAGCGGAACGGGCTTCATGCCGGGATCTATCCCCTGTTCGATGACGACACAACCAGACTGCTGGTCTGCGATTTCGACGACGGCGACTGGAAGGCAGACGCGGCCGCGTACACCCGGGCGTGCGCCGAGGCGGGAGTGCCGGCGTCAGTCGAGATCTCCCGGTCGGGCGAGGGAGCGCATGTCTGGGTCTTCTTTACCGAGCCCGTCCCGGCGGGGCTCGCTCGCACGCTCGGGATGGCGCTGCTGAGGCAGGCGATGGACGGCCGCGACGGCATACCGCTCTCCAGCTATGACCGGTTGTTCCCGTCCCAGGACTTCCTGCCCACGCATACCAAGCAGGGCGCGCGATTCGGCAACCTGATCGCGCTGCCGTTGAACGGTACCGCCCGCGCCACTTCCGGGACGACGCTGTTCTGCGATCCCGCCACCTGGACGCCCCACCCTGATCAGTTCGCATATCTGTCGCAGGTCAGACGGTTGTCCTTCCGCCAGATCCGGACGATCGTGGACGAGTTCGGGCCGCTCAAGGCGGGCCCGAGCCCGACCAGCCCGGTCCTGCCGAGCAAGCCGAGACGAGGATCCCTGGGTCGGGCACCGGCAACGGTCAAGGCCACGGCGGGCGCGATGCTCCGGGTCGCGACCTCCGGACTTCCCGCTCCCCTGCTCGCGGCGCTCAAGCACGCCGCGTCATTCCACAATCCGGAGTTCTACCGACGACAGAACCAGAGGTTCTCCACCTTCAATACGCCCCGCCTGATCTGCTGCTTCGACGACACCGACCCCGGCTGGCTCGCACTTCCACGCGGCCTCCACGACGAAGCCGCGGCACTGATCCGGGCCGCCGACGGGACCCTGAAAGTCAGCAAGCCCCGCAAACGCGGCGCGACGATCAACGCCCAGTTCACCGGCTCCCTCAACGCCATCCAAACAGCAGCCGTCGATGCGATGGCTCGCCACACCACCGGGATCCTCGTCGCGCCGCCTGGGACCGGTAAGACGGTGATGGCCTGCGCGCTCATCGCCCGCCATGCCGTCCCCACCGCGGTGATCGTGAACCGGGCCGACCTGCTGGCCCAGTGGCACGACCAGCTCGCCACGTTCCTCGACCTGGCCGACGGCCCCGTCGGCTCGCTGGGTGCTGGCAAGGACCGGAGAACGGGCGTCGTGGACCTGGTCATGTTGCAGACTCTCAGCCACCGCGACGCCAAGCCGGGCCTCCTCGACGACTACGAACTGATCGTCGTCGACGAGTGCCACGCAGTAGGCGCCCCGGCCGCGGAAGCCGCCCTCCGAAAGATCACCGCACCCCGCTGGATCGGGCTGTCCGCCACCCCCTACCGTGCCGACCAGATGGACCCGGTCATCACCATGCAGTGCGGACCGATCCGCCACGAGATCGCCGACCAAACAACCTTCACCAGACACCTGATCGTCCATCCGACCGAGTTCACGACCATGGAGCCCGGCACCGACGGCGCCTCGATCCAGGCCATCTACGGCGAACTCGCCACCGACGAAGCGCGCAACCGACAACTGGCCGCCGACATCGCCGACGCCACGCAGCGACGCCGCAACAGCCTCACGCTGACCAACCGCCACGAACACCTCACCCGCCTGGAGTCCGCCCTCACCTCCCACGGCATCAAACCGCTGCTCCTGCACGGAGCCCTGCCCACCGACGAACGCGAGCGCGTCCGAGCCGCCCTGACCGGGCCCGCCGAAGCACCCTTGGTGCTGCTGGCGATCGACAAGGTCGCGGGCGAAGGCTTCGACGCCCCGCTCCTCGACACCCTGTTCCTCGCCAGCCCCATCTCCTTCAAAGGCCGAGTGATCCAGCAAGTCGGCCGGATCATGCGCGACACCGAGACCCGAAAGAACGACGTAGAGGTCCACGACTATGTCGACGCGGCCGTACCCCTCCTCGAACGCATGCACCACAAACGCCGCCGCCTCCTCGACCGACGCGGCTTCACCACGACCACCACACCAAAAACTCCCATCGAAACCAACCCGCCGACGACGACCTCCACCGGCGACTCCGCCCCGGAAGAGACTTCCGGCGGAGCCCAGGGAACGACAGCGGCAGCGGTCCGTGCCTGGGCCGAGGAACAGGGCATAGCGGTCGCCGCCCGCGGCAAACTCCCCACCGAGATCTGGTCCCGGTACCGCGCCGAAATGCCCCACCACGAGCTGCCTGTCAGCGGCGTAACCTGAAGTCGGCCAGATACGGAACACCAGCTTTGAAGCGGTCTGCTCGTCTCGGCCGGGCTTCTCCAAGCGCCAGGTGGTCCTCAAACGCCGCCATAGGCTCCCCGCCGTCCGGGATCGCCAGTTGCAGTTCCAGTTGCATTCGCACGCGTCCGTGGGCGTTCAGGAGCGTCCCGTAGAACGTCGAGCCGCAGGTCAGCGGGGGTTCCGGTCACCTATGAACACCAACATGCAGACTTGGAAAGCGTGTTGGGGGCAACCCCTCACGAGTTCGAATCTCGTATCCTCCGCACTTGAATAACCGCCTGACCAGGCGAAACACACGTCCGGTACTCGAACGAGTACCGGCCGTTGTGCTGCGCGGTTGCAGTTCTGGTTGCAGTCAACTGCAACCGCTGGATCTTATGGACACCCCGACGACTCCTCGCGGACGACAAAAGTGCACGTCAGCGGACTGATCGGAACATCGTAGGACGGCAGCATGCACGCCCACGCCCTCCATGAAGCTGACGTCGGCCTGGTTCCCGTCCATGTACAGATTCCTGCCGAGCAGCGTGGCCAAAATCGCGCGTCGGTGCAGCTCCGGGCCCTGGTAGTGGACGATCTGACTGAGGAACTGCCAGCCGTTGCTGATCAGGTCGGCGCGGAAGCGCCGCAGGGCCTCGAGGGAGTCTTTGTCCTTGTTCAGCCGGGCCTGTGTGCGCCGACCGCTCCAGCGGTTCTTGATCGGGGCCAGTACCTTGGCGATCGCCTCGCCGCCAGCCTCGGCCAGGAACACGTCGGCGAGAGCGTCCATCTCGTCGAGCGTGTAGAGATCAGCGGTGTCGAGCCGCTCACCGATCGTGAAGAGCGCGTTCGGGTCGACGTCGCCCTCTCCGTGGGCGTCGGAGTAGTAGAGCTTGAAGTCCTCTTCGATCTTCGCCGGGGAGTTCTGGAAAGCGACCACCACCGGCGCGGCTTGCCCGGGTCAAGGCGGTTCAGGCACGAGAGGGTCTGCACCGTGGCGATGCCGGTGAGCACTTTGTCCACGTACATGGCCATCAGCCGCGGCTCGTCGAAGCCGGTCTGGAACTTGTCCGCCGCGATGAGGATCTTGTAGATCCCGTATCCTCCCCCAGTGCCTCGCCGGGCACTTGCACGCGGGCCGGTATCCGACGGGATGTCGGCCTTCGTCTCCGGGGGTGTCCTCGGACCCAGGGTCTGGACAGTCCTGAGATCGTCTCGGTGATCCGTGCCCGAGTGAGAGCGCCCGATCGGCCCCGGTTGAAACGATCTTTGCCGTACCGATTGCCGGTGGCGATGCGTCGGCGTTCTGTTGACGCAACCGAGAACCTGAAGCCATCTCCGGATTCCGGAGAACAAGGTCGGCGACTGTTTTGCACGCGCCGAAAACCGGACTACATCTCGTCCGCAAGCACTGCCGTCGGTCACCATTCTGACCGCTCGAATATCACAAGGCGCCGATTGCCCGACTCCACTCCGGAATGAACGTGGAGTTTCCGGAAAGTCGGCCGACCGGCATTCTTCACTCTGCAAGCCTTCTTATGTCGGCAGCAAGCCCACGCAACAGAAGGACGCTAAGAAGCATGGAAAAGGTCATCAAGGAGATCACCGTCGCCCATCGGGGCGAACGGAGGGTCGACCTGTCGCCCGAGGGAATCCGGGTCGGGGTTCTCGAACTCAGCCCCTGGCAGGTCCACCGGCTCGCCGGCGGCGACCACACCAGGATCGACGGCGACGCCTACCTGGTGAAGCTCAACTACGAGCTCGACCTGGACGCGGGACCGTACGACGGCCGCTGGTACGAGGTGGGTTTCGCCTTCCACGCCGCCGAGGGGACCGTGTCGGTTCTGGACGCGGTCCCCGGGGCCTCCTCTTCCCCGCGCGAGGAGCAGGCCTACCTCGTGGACCAGTACCTGCAGCTCGCGCAGGTCCCCGCCACGACGCCGAACAGCCTCCGCCTTCCCGCCTCCGACGACGTCACCAACGTCTTCGGCATCGGCCGTTCGACGGTCCGCTGGGGCCACCGGCCGTCGCGCGAGGGTCCGCTCAGCCCCGGATCGCGCGCCGCGTGGGCGTAGCTATTCAGCCTGAGACTGGCGCCTGGGGCGGTTTCGCCCTGAACGCACGAGTCGATCTTGTGGAGGGGTTGCGGGATGATGGTTGGGTGCCTGAGCCCGCTGATCCTGCTGATGACCTGAGGATGGTCGTTGCGGAGTTGCGTGCGGTGATCTCGGATCTGCGGGCGGTGGTGGAGACGCAGGCCGCGACGATCGAGGAACTGCGCCGCCAGGTGGGCCGGAACTCCTCGAACTCGGGGAAGCCGCCGTCTTCGGATCCGGTGTTCGACAAGCAGGCCAAGGGCCGGGACCGGTCGCTCAGGCAGGTGGGCAAGCGCCGTCCGGGCAAGCAGCCGGGCGAGGACTCAGCGACGATGAACCTGGTCGATGACCCGGACGAGACGATCGTGTGTGCGCCGTCGTCGTGTTCGGGGTGCGGAGACGATCTCGCGGACGCGGTGGTGACCGGGCAGCAGCGCAGGCAGGTCACCGAAGCGCAGGCGCCGCCTCCGCCGGTCGTCACGGAGTACCTGGTCCAAGCCAAAGAGTGTGGTGGGTGCGGTGCGACCAGCGTCGGGCGGCCACCCGCGCACGTCTCGGGCCGCGCCCAGTTCGGGCCCGACACCCACGCCCTGGCGGTGAATCTGCTGGTCGGCCATCATATTCCGGTGAAGCGGTCCACGCTGCTGCTGGCGCAGATGGCCGGGATCGTGGCGTCGGCCGGTTGGGCGGCATCGGTCCGCGGCAAGGCCGCCTCCCTGGTGGCCGGCGGTGGTTACCTCGACGCGGTCCGGGATCTGCTGCGGACCTCGCCTGCCCTCCACGCCGATGAGACCCCTGCCCGTACCGCTGGAAAGCTCGCCTATGTGCATGTGGCGTGCACCCGCTATCTGACGTGGGTGTAGCTCTTCTGCAGTGACCGTCCGAGCTGGGGTTTGATGGCTTGGTCTGGTTGATCGCGTTGCTGGCTTCTACGGTGGGTGTGGGAGGCGGTGGTGGCGGTGGGGTCGTTGCTGGAGGAGCTGGCGCGGCGGCAGGCAGAGTCCCGGCGGCTGATTGAGGAGCTTGCCGAGGAGCTGGCCCGGGTGCGGGCGCGGTTGGATGCGGAGGAGGAACGCCTGGCCCGGTTGGTGATCACGGCCGAGACGGTCGAGGAGATCGTGGGCGAGGCGGCCGTGGCGGATGAGGCGGGAGGTCCGGAGCCGGTCGAGGAGGTGGTGCGGCGGGGTGTGGTGACAGTGCCGCCGTGGCGTCCGGGCCTGGGGCTGGATGCGTTGCCGCAGGCCTACCGGGATGTGCTGGAGGTTCTGGTTGATGCCGGTGGGGTGATGCGGGCGGGGAAGATCTCGGTGGCGATGGGGCGGGGTGAGTCCGCGGCGAAGGTCGAGGGGTTGCGGGGCAAGCTGAAACGCCTGGTCGAGCGGGGCTGGCTGGCCGAGCCGGGGCCTGGTGAGTTCACGCTCGCCGAGCAGGTGCGTTACCAGATCACGCAAGACCCCTGACCACAGGGTCTGACGTGGGGTTATGAGTTCGTCACCGTGAGGGGTGGTTGGCGGGGGCTCTTCCTTGCCGGAGGTTCGAAGGTGCGACCCGATCGGACCTACGAAAAGGAAGAGCCGGTGGAACCGTACGACCCAGTCATGAGCGCTGAGAAGTTTGCAGCGTCGAGGAATTTGTTCGATGCCCTGACCGCCGAGCTGGCGGCCGCGGCAACTGGTGGTCTCACCCACGGAGAACTCGAGCAGGTATGTGAGCAGCGGGGCCGGGAGGTCCTGCGGCAACTGCTCCAGGACCATCTGGACCTGCGCGCTTTCCGCGAGGAGCAGGCTATTGCAACCGGCCGGATTCACCGGCGGGTGGAGAAGGGGCATCGGCGGCTGCTGGCCACCGTGTTCGGCACGGTCATCGTGACCCGCTGCGCGTTGCGCCACCCCGGCCGGCTGAACAGGTATCCGGCCGATGCGGCTCTGGCGCTTCCGGCCGGACGGCACTCGGCCGGGCTGGTTCGTCTGGCGGTGGCCGAATCGGTGCGCGGCTCCTTCGACACCGCTCACGCCGCGATCACGCAGCGGTGCGGGAAGGTGATCGGGAAACGGCAGATCGAGGATCGGGTGGTGGCCGCCGCAGCCGACATCGATGCCTTCTACACGACCCGGACGCTGCTCCCACGCACTCGGGAGGATCTACTGATCCTATCCTTCGACGGCTAAGGCATCGTGATGCGCCCCGGAGCGTTGCGGCCGGCGACCGCCAAAGCGGCTGCCGCTCACACCTCGACCTTCAGGACTCGCCTGGCCTCGGGCGAGAACCACACCGCAAACGCATTGCGACCCTGGCGGTCGTTCACGAGGCGACCCCGGCACCCCGCCGCCCC
>JBDSTJ010000051.1:0-2969 GCA_039928335.1 Streptosporangiaceae bacterium
CGCGACAGCCAGACCGGGTCGGACAGCCGGGCGAGGTCTCCAGGGGCGATGATGCCGTTCTCGACCAGGATCGCCACGACGACCTCGTCGGACAGCCGACCGCCGGCCTTCACCAGGCCGCGTTCGAGGATCTTCCGGCGCAGCGCCCGCAGGTGCTCACCGACCCGGGTGGCGAGCCGGTCCCGGAACGCCGGGTCGGTCTCGAACCGTTCCAGCTCGGACCGGGCCCCGGTCACCTCCAGCGCCGCACGGGCGATCTCGGGGGTACGCGGCAGGGCGGTGGTCCTGGACGGGTCGAGCAGCCAGGGCCGGCACCACAGCAGGGCCACGAGATAGAGCTTGGTCCCGGGGTCGAGGTAGAGCGGCAGCAGGGTCCGCTCTTCCTCCGGGCCGGTCCGGGTCTCATACGGGCCGAGTTCGGGGGGATCCACCGACAGCCGCAGGGCGGTCCCCTCGTCGATCATCGGCCCCGAGCCGATCAGCGCCTCGCCCTCCCGGACGTACCAGCCGCCGCGCGGCTCACCCCTGGCCTCCAGCCGCGGCAGCCGGATCCGGTCGCCGCCGAACTGGACGTAGAGCGCGTGGGTGAGGCTGATGTTGGCGACGAGAACCCCGCCGTCGGCGAGCGCAGTGATCAGTCCTGCGCGGCGGGACAGCCCCCGCCCGGCCTCGACGGTCAGGTCCACGTCGGGCCCTCTACCGAAGATCAACCGGTTGTGGATCATCATGACACGGCCCGCGGGTGTCGTCAGGCGGGCGGCCGATTCGAGCACCATGAAGGCATCATAGAAGTCCCATCTACCCGATACCCCGGAGTTCCGGGATGGCGGGTGCAACGCGGCCGGGATTAGCTGAAGCCCCCCAGGGAGCGACCGGAACCTTCAACAGGGCGAAGGGGTCGCCTGAAGCACGAGGGAGACGGGGGCACGCGCCCTGGGGGTCTTCCCTTCTGGAAACGAGAACACGGTGCCCGACACCCGCACGACCGAGGACCATGTGCTCGCCCTCACCCTGATCTCCACCTGGGCGCTGCTGACCGGCCGTCGGCTGCGCGGTGTCGGCCTCGCGGGACTCAACCGAGCGGAGCTCATCGACTTCTGGGCCGATCCACAGATGGAGTGTGTCCCGGTTGTGGGCGGCCACAACGTCGGAGCGGGATCCCGGCGAAGTATGGACCCGGAGGGCACGGCGTGCTGATGTGGGCACCTGCTCCGTCCCGAGGAGGGTCCACACGTGGCCACCGAAGAAGAAGTCCGCGCGCGGGTCGCGCAGTTCCTGCACGCACACGATCCCGGATCCGAGCCGCCCGGGGAGTTCCTGCGCGCCCGCTTCGACGCGGGCCTGGCCTGGGTGCACTTTCCCGAGGGCCACGGCGGGCTCGGCGCGGTCCGGTCCCTGCAGGCCGGGGTGGACGCGGCCTTCACCGCCGCCCGGTCGCCGCTCAACCGGTCCGACGCCAACGCGATCGGCCTCGGCATGGCCGCCCCGACCATCCTGGCGACCGGCTCGGCGAAGCAGAAGGACCGCTGGCTGCGGCCGCTGTGGACCGGCGAGGAGATCTGGTGCCAGCTGTTCAGCGAACCCGGTGCGGGATCGGACCTGGCGGCGCTGGCGACCCGCGCCGTCCGGGACGGTGACGGCTGGGTGGTGACCGGGCAGAAGGTCTGGACGTCGATGGCCCACGAGGCGCGCTGGGCACTGCTGGTGGCCAGGACCGACCCGGACGTGCCCAAGCACCGCGGTATGACCTACTTCGTGTGCGACATGCACGCGCCCGGGGTCGAGGTGCGGCCGCTGCGGCAGCTCACCGGCGAGGCCGAGTTCATCGAGGTGTTCCTGACCGACGTGCGGATCCCCGACACCGACCGGCTCGGCGAGGTCGGCGACGGCTGGCGGGTGGCGACCACGACCCTGATGAACGAGCGGGTCGCCATCGGCGGCGGTTCGGTCCCCCGGGAACGCACGATGATCGGCGTCCTGTCCAAGGCCTGGCGGGACCGGCCGGAGCTGCGCACCCCCGCACTCCACGACGCCCTGCTCAGGCTGTGGGTGGAGGCCGAGGCTGCGCGTATGACCGGCAGACGGCTGCGCCAGCAGCTCGCAGCCGGCGAGCCGGGACCGGAGGGCAGCGCGATGAAGCTGGCGTTCGCCCGGCTCAACCAGGAGATCTCCGGGCTGGAGCTGGAGCTGCTCGCCGAGGACGGGCTGCGCTATGACGACTGGACGCTGCGGCGGCCCCGGTCGGTGGACCTGGCCGGCCGTTCCCCCGGCTACCGCTACCTGCGGTCCAAGGGGAACTCGATCGAGGGCGGAACCTCGGAGATCCTCCGCAACATCATCGCCGAGCGGGTACTCGGCCTGCCCGGGGAGGTCCGGGTCGACAAGGACGTGCCGTGGAAGGACCTGCCCCGATGAGCGACCTGCTGTACAGCGAGATCGAGTCCGACCTGCGGTCCGGGGTGCGGGAGCTGATGGCGGCCAGGTGCCGGTGGCCGGACGTGCTGGCCTGGTCCGAGGGCGGCGGTGACCTGGCGTCAGGGCTGTGGAGTGCCCTTGCGGCCCAGGACCTGGCGGGGCTCCCGGTGCCCGAGGAGCTGGGTGGTTCGGGCGTCGGCTGGCGCGAGACCGCAGTGGTGCTGGAGGAGCTGGGCCGGGCCGTCGCACCGGTGCCGTTCTTCGGCAGCGCGGTGCTGGCGACCGCCGCGCTGCTGGCCGCCGGGGACAAGGAGCTGCTGCCCGAGCTGGCCGACGGCAGCCGGCTGGCGAGCCTCGCCGTGCCGTTGTCCACGCTGGCGTTCGTCCCGGCCGTGCGTGCCGAGGGCGGCCGGCTGACCGGCGCGATCACCAGTGTCGCCGACGCGCTCACCGCTGACGTACTGCTGGTCCCGATCGACGGCGGGCTGTACGTCGTGGAGGCCGAGGACACGCGTCGTACGGCGGTGACCACGCTCGACCTGACCCGGCCGCTG
>JBDSTJ010000052.1:0-10857 GCA_039928335.1 Streptosporangiaceae bacterium
AGCTCAACGCCCAGGTGACCGAGGCGCAGACCAAGAACGGCCGGGGTGACCTGGCCAAACTGCTCCAGGGCAGCGACAGCTGGCGCATCGACTGATCGATCGCAGCGAAGCCGGGGCCTTGGTCCCGGCTTCTTTGCCTTAGGCTGCTGGTCGTGCGTAAGCCCCCCCGGACCGCGTTGCTCGCCGCCATCATCACGATCGGGCTGATGATCGCCGCGGTGGTGATGTCCGGCATCCTGGTCGTGGTGTCCATCAGGAACCAGGTCGTGCTGGCGTCGCCGCTGCTGGTCTATCCGGTCGTGCAGCAGACCTCGGGGCCCTGCCCGGCAGGGTCCGCGGGCTCGATCAACGGCCCGGAACCGTCCTGCTACCTGGTGGCCAGCGGGCTGACGATCAGCAAGGTCTCGGATGTGCACGTCGAGGGGCTCAAGGACGGCACGTACGCCCTGTCGGTCAAGCTGCTGAGCGGTGACCGCAGCGCCTTCGCCAAACTGACCAGGGCCAACCTCAAGAAGCAGGTCGCGCTGGTCGTCAACGGCAAGGTGATCACCGCGCCCCGGATCGACGACCCCATCACCGGTGGGCGGCTGCTGGTGACCGGTCAGTTCACCAAGCCGGCGGCCGACCAGCTCGCCCTGGAACTGACCGGGTCCTGACCTGCGCCTGGGTGTGTCAAAACGGGCGAACAGGCACGTTCACCCTATGAGCCAGTCACTGAACGACGAGATCATGGGCAAGCTGGGCGACCGCACGATGGCGGAGATCGCCTCGGCCCTCGGGACGACCACGGACAGGGCCAGGGAGACCGTACGGGCGGCCCTGCCCGGCATGGTCGACGAGGTCGAGGCAGCCGTGCAGGGGGCACCCAGACCGACGGGGATGTCGCCCAAGGGCGTCGCCCTGGTCGCCGGCGGCGCCATGATCAGCGGGGCGATCCTCGACCGGCTGCTCAAGCGCAGGCCCGACCCGGCATCGGCCGGGATCGCGCAGCGGACCGGCATCTCGCACACCCAGGTCAAGAGCGCTCTGGCGATCCTCACGCCGATCGTGCTGAGCGTGGTCAACACCCAACTGCGCAAACACCGGCACGACGACCCCTACGATGCCACGCCCAAAAGCCGAGAGTGATCGTTGATTCGCGTAGTATCGCGAGCATGCGGGGGCGGTGGGTCGCGGGTGCGGCCGCAGTGGCAGTGGCGGCGGGCGGCGGCCTGGTCTGGGGACTCGGCGGGGAACCGGCGGCACCCCGACCTCAGGACCAGCGCATCGAGGTCGTCGACGGGCCCAGGGACGACCAGCGCGTCACGATCGACGCGACGTTCTTCCCCTCCTCGGCATCCGGACGCTCGCCGGCGGTCCTGCTGGCCCACGGGTTCGGCGGCGACAAGGACGACTCCCGCGCCGCGGCCCGCGCGTTCGCCGACACCGGCTACGCGGTCCTGACCTGGTCGGCGCGCGGGTTCGGGAAGTCGACCGGCGAGATCGCCCTCAACTCCCCCGACTACGAGGTCAAGGACACCCGGCAGCTGATCGACTGGCTGGCGAAGCGGCCCGAGGTCCAGCTCGACGGGCCAGGCGATCCCCGGCTGGGAATGACCGGTCCCAGCTACGGCGGGGCCGTCTCGCTGCTGACCGCCGCCTACGACCCGCGGGTCGACGCGATCGTCCCGCAGATCACCTGGAACGATCTGTCGGACGCGCTCCTGCCGCAGGGGGTGTTCAAGAAGCTCTGGGCCGGGCTGTTCTTCACCGGCCAGTCCAAGGGCACCGACGCCTGCGGCCGGTTCCTGCCGTCGGTCTGCGCGATGTACCAGCGGATCGCCGAGACCGGCCGGTCCGATCCGCAGGCCGTGCGGACCCTCAAGCGGTCCTCCCCCTCGACCGCTCCCCGGATCAAGGCCCCGACCCTGCTGATCCAGGGGCAGTCCGACTCTCTCTTCCCGCTCGACCAGGCCGACCGGAACTCCCGGTTGGTCGACGGCCCGGTGTCGGTGGTCTGGTTCCAGGGCGGCCACGACGGCGGGCAGCAGGAGACGACCCGGCTGCGCGGCCTCACCCTGGGCTGGTTCGACCAGTACCTCAGGGGGACCTCGGCGAGCACGCCGAAGTTCGAGGTCACCCGGACCGCGGGAATCGACTACTCCGACGGCCGCCTGTCGATCCCGGCCGCGACCGCGCCGGCCTACCCGGGACTGTCGGGCTCGCCCCGCGAACTGGCCCTGACCGGGGCCGAGCAGGCCGTGCAGAACCCCGCCGGCGGGGTGCCCGCCGGGGTCTCGGCGGTGCCCGGACTCGGCGCGCTGAGCAGCCTCGGCGACCTGGGCGCCGGCGGTGGCCTGGCGCTGGACCTGCCGGGTCAGAGCGCGACCTTCGAGACGGCCCCGCTCACCGATCCGCTGCGGGTGACCGGTGCTCCGAGCCTACGGATCCGCACCGACACAGCGGCCGTCCTCTTCGCGAAGCTCTATGACGTGGGCCCGACCGGCGCGGCCCCGGCCCGGCGGCTCGCCGCCCCGGTCATGGTCGACGGCGACGCCGCGGTGGTCCTGCCCGCGCTGGACTACGAGTTCGGCCGCGGGCACCGGCTCCGGGTGGTCCTGTCCACCACGGACATGGGATTCGCCAGCCCGCTGAAGCCAGCGACGTACAAGATCTCCAAGCTCTCCGGGCTGACCGTGCCGACCGACGCGGCGCTGAAGACCAAGCCGCCGGGGCCGCCCGCGTGGGTCTGGATCATGCCGCTCGGCGCGGCGGCGATCGCCGCGGCCCTGGTGTTCCGGCGCAGGCCCAAGCAGTCCTATGACGCCACGCTCGACGGGGTCCCGCTGGAGATCAGCGGGCTCACCAAGGCCTACAAGGACGGACACCTGGTGGTGGACGACCTGTCCTTCCGGGTCGAGCAGGGGCAGGTTCTGGGCCTGCTGGGGCCGAACGGGGCGGGCAAGACCACCACCCTGCGGATGCTGATGGGCCTGATCCACCCCGACGCCGGCGAGATCCGGATCTTCGGCCACCGGGTGACGCCCGGCGCGCCCGTCCTCAACCGGCTCGGCTCGTTCGTCGAGGGCCCCGGCTTCCTGCCGCACCTGACCGGCCGCGACAACATCAACCTGTACTGGCGGGCCACCGGCCGCCCCGCCGCCGACGCCCACGTCGAGGACGCGCTCGAGATCGCCGACCTCGGCGAGGCGCTGGACCGGCCGGTCCGCACCTACTCCCAGGGCATGCGGCAGCGGCTCGCGATCGCCCAGGCGATGCTGGGGCTGCCGGACCTGCTCGTACTCGACGAACCGACCAACGGGCTGGACCCGCCGCAGATCAGGGAGATGCGCCGCGTGCTGGTCGGCTACGCCGAGACCGGGCGCACGGTCATCGTCTCCAGCCACCTGCTGTCGGAGGTCGAGCAGACCTGCACCAACGTGGTCGTGATGACCCGCGGCAGGAAGGTCGCCGACGGGCCGGTCAGCGAGATCGTCGGCGGCCGCGGCCTGGAGGACGTCTTCCTGGAGATCATTGGGGGCAACGCGTGAGGACTCTGCCGCTCCGGGTCGAGGCGATCAGGCAGTTCAAACGGCGGCGGACGCTGGTCGCGTTCGGTTTCCTGCTGATCCTGCCGTGGATCCTGGTGGCCGCCTTCCAGTTCGGCGGCGGCGAGGATGACAACGGGCAGCGCAGCCTGGTCGACGTCGCGACCGACAGCGGGCTCAACTTCGCGCTGTTCACCCTGTTCGTGGCCACCGGATTCCTGCTCGTGGTGGCGGTGGCGCTGTTCTGCGGCGACACCGTGGCCAGCGAGGCCGGCTGGTCCTCGCTGCGCTACCTGCTGGCCGCGCCGGTCCCCCGCGACCGGCTGCTGCGGCAGAAGCTGATCGTCGCCCTCGGGTACGCCGCCGCGGCGGTGATCATCCTGCCCGCGATGGCGTTGCTGGCCGGCACGATCGTGTTCGGCTGGAAGGACGTCTCGCTGCCGACCGGCGGCACCTTCAACGCGAGCGCGGCGCTCAGCCGGATGTTCGTGATCATCGCTTACTCACTGGTCGCCCAACTCGTCGTGGCCGGGCTGGCGTTCCTGCTCTCGGTGGTCACCGACTCGCCGCTGGGCGCGGTCGGCGGCGCGGTCGGGCTGGTCATCGTCAGCAACATCCTCGACGCGGTGACCGCCCTCGGGTCCGTGCGGGACTTCCTGCCCACGCACTGGATGTACTCCTGGCTCGACGCCCTCCAGCCCGACATCCAGTGGACCGGGATGGCCAAGGGCGCGGCGCTGTCGCTCTCCTACGCCCTGCTCTTCCTCGCCTTGGCGTTCCGCCGGTTCCGTGCCAAGGACATTGTCAGCTAGCTGCCAGGGCCGGCGGGCCGGAGTGTCGGTGCGGAAACGTACGATCGAAGAGTCACTCCGGATGAGGAGGCTCCATGACCGTGACCCGGCCACTGCGGGTGACCATGACCGGTTGCGGGTATGACGAGATCATCGTCGGTTCCTGGTGGCCGCTCGCCCCAGAGTGGTCATCGCGCGATGCGATGCACCCTCACCCCGGAGCACCCTACGATCGCAGCGTGTGACTCACGTCGCCGCTATATCGGATGAAGAAGTACCCGTTGTCGCATAAGCTCACCCAAACCTCGGCGGAGTTCCGCCCAGGGTGAACATCTCGGCCGGTTTTAGCAGCGCCGGAAGAGGGGAGATGATCGAAATGGCACGGCAGCAGCAGATCGTCAAGCTTTCTCGGATTCCCCGTCAGCCGACCCCACCCGACCTCCGTACGCCCTCGGGGCGCCTCCTGCCCTACTGAGCCGCGCCGACGCCGCAGTCCTCCGGCAGAGGGCTGCGGCTCGCAGGCCCGCACGTCCCCAGGCAGCCCGACCGCCCGGGTCCGCGACAATAGGCCCATGGAAGAAACCCTGCGGGCCGACTGCGCCGCCTGTTTCGGGCTCTGCTGCGTCGTGCCGGCCTTCGCGGCCTCCTCCGACTTCGCCCTCGACAAGCCCGCCGCGACCCCCTGCCCCCATCTTCGGGCCGACTTCCGCTGCGGCATCCACACCGAACTCCGCCAGTCGGGTTTCCGCGGCTGCGTCGTCTATGACTGCTTCGGCGCGGGCCAGAAGGTCTCCCAGGTCACCTTCGCCGGCCGCGACTGGCGCCGCGCCCCGCAGAGTGCGGGCCGGATGTACGAGGTGTTCCCGATCATGCGGGACCTGCACGAGCTCCTGTGGTACCTGAGTGAGGCCCTCACCCTGCGGGCCGCCGCCCCGGTCCACGCCGACCTGAGGCTGGCACTCGAAGAGACCGAGCGCCTCACCCGCCAGAGCCCGCAAGAGCTCCTGGGCGTCGACGTGGCGGCCCGCAGGCAGGCGGCCAACGCCCTGCTGCTGCGCACCAGCGAACTGGTCCGGGCCGAGGTGCCCGACAGGAGGGACCACCGGGGTGCCGACCTCATCGGCGCACGGCTGGGGAAGGCGAACCTGCGCGGAGCCAACCTCCGGGGCGCCTACCTGATCGGCGCGGACCTCAGCGGCGCGGACCTCCGCCTGGCCGACCTGATCGGCGCCGACCTGCGCGACGCCGACCTCGCAGGCGCGAACCTGGTGGGAGGCATCTTCCTGATCCAGTCACAGCTCAACGCCGCCAGGGGAGACGCCGCCACGCGGCTCCCGCCCTCCCTGACTCACCCTGCCCACTGGTGAGGACGGCGCCATCTCGGGCACGGAACGGCATCGGCGTCGAAGCGTTCCGCGACCGGTCGACCGCGCTCGGTGAACATCTGGAATCGTCATTGGGTGGTGGCGATGTAGTTGAGGGACCCCGAATAGGTTCCTGACGGAACGAAGGGTATGAGGAGTTCGTAGTCGCTGCGCACCAGGTCGCCGGTGGCCGCCGAGGGGCCGGACTCCTGGTGGATCGGCACCGCCAGGACCGACGACAGGATCTGGTAGTTCAGCGTGCCGGTCTCGCGCACCCGCAGGCCGGAGATCGGGATGCTCAGCGTGCTCCCGGCTGCGGTGAGCGCGTCGGCCTCCGACCGGACGGTGACGTTGTAGCCTCCTGGGCTGTTGCTCACCACCGTCATACTGACCGCCGCATCGGCACGTGCCGTGGTACCGGGAGGGCCGCTCAGCGTGAAGCTGTCGGTGAGGTCGCCCAGGGTGATCTTTTGGGCCACGACCGTGGTCTCGACCGTGCACTCGCTGCCGGGCAGGTCAACGGCGCAGTTGCTGTTCGCCGAGGTGGAGCTGACCGCGTTGACCAGGTTGGCGTCCCCGCTGCCCGGGCTGACGGTCGTCACGGAATAGGTGACGGTGGCGGTGGCTCCGAGCGCCAGGTCGCCGGTCCAGGTGAGCGCCGGTGCGTCGTAGGCGACGCTCCCGGAGGTGGCCGTGGCGTTGTTGTCGTAGCTCGCGTCGTCGAGCACTCCTGCCAGCGTGTCGGTGAAGGTGGCCGCCAGGTAGGAGGTCTGGCCGGTGTTCGCCACGACGACCGTGTAGACAACGGTCCCGCCGGCCACGATCGACGTAGGTGACACCGTTTTGGTGATGGTCAGTGCCGGGACCACAACCGTAACGAGGGCGGCACAGGTCGTTCCGGAGCCGTCCGGCGGGCAGGTGCTCCCGACTGCGGCCGAACTGACCGTGTTGTTGACCTGTTTGTCGCCGGGATCGGGGTTCTTGACCGTGGCCGTGAAGGTGATCGTCGCGGTGACTCCGAGGGCGAGATCGCCCGTCCAGGTCAGGTTGGGACTCGTATAGGAGAGCACACCGGTGTTCGCCTCGGCGTCCCCGTTGTAGTCCGCGTCCGTCAGCACCCTTTCCAGCGAGTCGGTGACCGTGGCACCCGTGTAGGCAGTCGGCCCGGTGTTGGCGACGGTGATGGTGTAACCGATCGTTCCGCCGGGGGTGACGGTGGTCCGGTCTGCGGTCTTGGTGATCGTCAGCTGTGGGATGAGAACGGTCACGCTGACCGAGCAGTTCGGGTCGGTACCCCCGACCGGGCAGTTGCTGCCGGGCGTGGCCGACGTGCCGAACGCCGTCATGGTCTGGTCTCCGGTCGCCGGATTGTTCACGGTGAAGGAGGCCGTCACGATCGCGCTCTGGCCGGGCGGCAGGTCTCCCGTCCAGGTGACCGTCCCGTCGGAGCGGAAGGTCAGGTTGCCCGCGGTCGTGGCGCCGTCACCGTTGTAGGTCGCGTTGTCCAGGGTGCCGGGGAACGAGAAGGTGGCATCCGCCCCCACGTACGTGGTCTGGCCGGTGTTGGTGATGACGCTGGTGTAGGTCACGACCTGCGTCGGGATCGCGGTGTTCACATCGGTCGTCGCGACGATCCGCAGGACCGCCACCGGGACGGTTCCGGTGCAGCCGGGGTCGCTACCCCCGGACGGACAGTTGTTGCCGGAATCCGCCGAGACCACCGTGTCGATCAGGACGCGGTTCGCCGGGTCGGGGTCCCGCACGGTGACCGAGAAGGTGATGGTGGCGGCCGCGGTCGGTGCGAGCGCTCCGGTCCAGGTGAGGGTGGTTCCGGCGAGTTGGGCGGTGCCGGTGGTGGCCGAGAGGTTGCCCCCGTCGACCGCGTCGTCCAGCACATCCGCGAGGTCGTCGGTGAGGGACGCCGCGGCATAGGGCGTCTGGCCGGTGTTGGTGACGCCGATCGTGTAGGTCACGACCCCGCCCTGGGTCGTTTCGGCCACGTTGGTCGTCCGGTTGATCGTCAGTCTCGGGGTGAGTACGGTCACGACGGTCCTGCAGGCCGCCGCCTGCCCCCTGCTGGAGCAGGTGCTGCCGACCGCCTCCGCGTTGATCATGTTGACCATCAGCTTGTCGCCGGGGTCGGGGTCCCGGACGGTCAGGGTGTAGGTGATCGTCACCGTGCCGTTCACCGGGACGTCGCCGGTCCAGCTCAGGTCGCTGCCGGTGACGGAGACGGCCCCGGTGCTGGCTGCGGCGTTGCCGCCGTAGGCGGCGTCATCGACCGCGCCGGCCATCGCATCGGTGACCGTGATGCCGGTGTACGGCGTCTCCCCGTTGTTGTTGATCGTGATCGTGTAACCGACGGGGGTCCCGGGGACGGCCATGCCCTGGGTCGCGTCGGTGGTCTTGGTGAGCGTCAGCTGCGGCACGAAAACCGGAAGGTGGAGGCTGCACCGGGGATCGGTGGAGTTCACCGGGCAGTTGCTGCCCTCGGCCTCGGAAGAGGAACTGGAGGTGATGTCCTTGTCCCCGGTGATGGGATCGTTGACGGTGAGCGAGGAAGTGATCGTGACCGTGTCGCCGACCGGGATGTCGCCGGTCCACACACCCCCGGTCGTCCCCCAGACCATCGTCCCCGAGCTGTAGGTGTAGTCACCGTTCGCGGTGGCGTCGTCGATGACCCCGCCTCCCTCGGTGAACACCTTGATGCCGTAGTACGGCGTCTGACCGGTATTGGTGAAGGTAGCGGTGAGCCTGATCACCGAGCCCGGCGTCGTCTCGGTGACGTCGGAGGAGCCCTGGATGATCAGTTCGGAGAGGGTCACCCGTTTGGTGCAGCGTTGGTCCACGAGGCCCAGTTGGCAGTTGGCGTTCGGTGAGGTGGAGACCAGCGTGTTGTCGAGCAGGTCGTCGCCGGTCTTGGCGGCGTGCGCGGTCACCGAGTAGGTGATCGTGGCGCTGTCGTCTGCCGGCACCGTGCCGGTCCAGCTCAGGCCTGGCGCGGTGTCGTCGACGGTGCCGACGCTCGCGGTGGCGTCGCCGTTGTAGTCGGCGTCGTCCAGGACGCCCTGCAGCGAGTCGGTGAAGGTCGCGCCGAGATAGGGGGAGGCCGCGGTGTTGGTGACGGTGACGGTATAGCTGACGACACCGCCGCGGACGGTCGATGCGATGGGCGAACTGGTCTTGACGAAGGTCAGCGCGGTCACGTCGGTGATCGGTACGGCTGCCGCGCACCGCGTGTCGGTGCTGCCGACCGCGCAGTTGCTGCCGGTGGTCGGCGAGGTGACGAGGGAGGACAGGAGCTTGTCGCCCGTGTCGGGGTTGTCCACGGTGACCGCATAGGTGACCGTCACCTGCTGGGTGGGAGACAGATTCCCCGTCCAGGTGATGTTGGGCCCGGAGTAGTCGGCGGTCCCGGCGCTCGCGGTGACGCCGCCGCTGTAGGTCGCGTCATCGAGGAGTCCGGTGAGATCGTCCGACAGGGAGGCCCCGGTGTAGGGAACCTGCCCGCTGTTGGTGACGGTGAGCGTGTAGGTGACCGTGTCACCGGCGACGGCGGTCTGCTTGTCCATGGTCTTGACGATCGTCAGTGCCCGGGTGAGCACGGCGACGTTGGCCGCGCAGCCCACGTCACCGCTGCTGGGCTGGCAGTTGCTGCCGACCTCGGTGGAGGTGACGGTGTCGACCATGAGCTTGTCACCGGTCGTCGGGTCATTGATCGTGGCGCTGTAGGTGAGCGTGGTGGTGGCGCCGACGGCGAGATCACCCGTCCAGGTGAGGTTCGGCGTGCTGTAGTTCACCGATCCGGAGGTCGCGGCCGCGTCGGCGTTGTAGACCGCGTCGTCGAGCAGACCGGTCAGGTCGTCCCGGATGCTCGCGCCGGTGTAGGGCGTCTGTCCGGTGTTCTCGATCATCACCGTGTAGCCGACGACGCCGCCCGGCACCTGCGCCGGGGTGTTCGACGACTTGGTGATCTTCAGTGCGGGCAGCAGGATGAGCAGGGTCGACGTGCACCGCCCGTCAACGCTCCCCGCCTGGCAGTTGTTGCCCGGAGCCGACGACACCGCCGTACCAGAAACGATCTTGTTGCCGGGGTCGGGATTCAGCACCGTCACGGTCCCGGTCAGGTTGACGACCCCACCGACCGGAATATCACCCGTCCAGGTGATCCCGGTCGCCCCCAGCACGAAAGTGCCCGAGCTCGCGGTCTGGTCACCGTTGGGGACCACATCATCCAGCGCGTCATCACCACTGGAGTAGATGCTGATGTTGGTGTACGGGGTCTTCCCGGTGTTGGTGAACGTCGCGTTCAGGCGGACCACCGAACCCGGAGTGGCCGTGGCCTGCTCGTAGGCCTCAACGATGACCAGACCGGACAGCGTGACCGTGGCGGAGCAGCGGGTGTCGGCACTGCCCGGCGCACAGTTGCTGCCGACGGCCGACGTACTGGCGGTGCTCGTCAGGAGCCCGTCACCGGTATCGGGATCGGCAACGGCGACGGCGTAGGTGACCGTCGCCGTCGCCCCGACCGCGAGATTCCCCGTCCAGGTCAGGTTCGGCGCACTGTAGGTCACCGTTCCCGTACTGGCCGTGGCACCGCCGGTGTAGGACGCGTCGTCGAGCAGGCCGGTCAGGTCGTCCTGGACGGTCGCCCCGGTGAAGGGCGTCTGCCCGGTGTTGACGATGGTCATCGTGTAGGTGGCTGTTCCGCCGGCGACGGTGGACGGGCTTGCTGCGGACTTGGTGATCGTCAACCCCGGCAGCAGGACACTGACGACGACCCGGCAGCGCGTGTCGCTGCCGCCCGCGGGGCAGTTGTTGCCCAGGGTGTCGGACACCAGCGTGTTGACCGGCAGCTTGTCCCCCGGATCGGGATTCTTCACGGTGACGGTGTAGGTGATGGTCGCGGTCGCGCCCACCGCCAGATTCCCCGTCCACTGGAGCGTGGAACCGACATAGGACACGGAACCCGAGTTGGCGGACGCGTCGTTGTTGTACGTCGCGTCCGTGAGCACGCTCGCCAGCGAATCGGAGAACGCGGCCCCTGTATAGGCCGTCGGCCCGGTGTTGGCGGCAGTGATCGTGTAGGTGATCGTTCCGCCCGGGGTGACCGTCTGCCGGTCAGCGGACTTGGTCAGAGTCAGCTGCGGGTCGAGGATGGTCACGGTGGTCGTA